>USAV01000007.1 GCA_900552715.1 uncultured Veillonella sp. | reverse complement strand
AGCGCCTTTAGACGCTGGCCTAGTACTACGGGCTTATAGCCCGTGAGCAAACCACCCGTTTTACGGGTGGTTCTGATTTTTTGTAAAATATACATTAATACTTTAAAAGACCTAGGTTTGATAGAAGATGTGATTTTGTAAAAAAGAGTATATATTTCTAATTATATATTTTGAATAACGTCGATATAATTAAATTTAATTCTTTCGAAAAGTTCGGAATATAACGAATGATAAAAATAATTAATTAAAAAATATTCGAAAATAATGTTGATTTTGTAAATGTTAGGTGTTACAATTTGTGTACAAGAAGGAGGTAGCACCGTGAACTATGCAAATCAACAAACTCAACGCAAGTCTACGGAGGCTATTTGTGCGCATTTTTCCCAGTCTATTTCGGCTGGGCTTTTTTATTAGGAGGATCTATGAAGGTCGGTATTATTATGGGCAGCAAGTCTGACCTAGACACAATGAAAAAGGCATCTGCCGTACTTGATGAATTCAACATTCCTTATGAAATGGTAATCGCTTCAGCTCACCGTACACCTGAAGCAGTAAAAGAATTTGTTACAAGACTTGAAGATGAAGGGGCTATCGCATTTATCGCAGGTGCTGGTGCAGCAGCTCATCTACCTGGCGTAGTAGCTAGCTTTACTACATTACCTGTTATCGGTATTCCTCTTAATGCAACGGCCTTAAAAGGTATCGATTCCTTGCTTGCTATTGTTCAAATGCCATCTGGTATGCCCGTAGCGACAATGGCTGTGGACGGCGCTAAAAATGCAGCACTATTTGCCGTCCAAATTGGAGCAGCTTTCAACAAAGAATTGAAAGAACAATATGTACAGTATCGTAAAGATATGGCCGAAAAAGTATTAGCAGATAATGCAGAGCTACAAGGTGCCATTAAACTATAATCATATAACTCGTTACAGATTACATTGCTCATAAAGTAAGCTCAATTCTTTTATTACATATCTATATATAGTTTGTATCATTCATTTATGATAAAGGAGACACATCATGGCTAACATCGACTTGGAAAAATTAACATTATTATACGAAGGTAAAGCAAAACAAGTATATCAAACAGATAACAAAGATGAGTACATCGTTCATTACAAAGATGATGCTACTGCATTCAACGGTGAAAAACATGATACCATTCTTGGCAAAGGCGTATTGAACAATAAAATTTCTTCTTTCTTCTTTGAATTGTTGAAAAAAGAAGGTGTACCAACTCACTTTGTTCGTCGCGAAGATGATCGCAATCAAACAGTACTTACTTTGGATATCATTCCTCTAGAAGTTATCGTTCGTAACATTGCGGCTGGCTCCATGGCTAAACGTTTTGGCATTGAAGAGGGTACTCCTCTTAAACATCCAATCCTTGAATTCTGCTATAAAAATGATGAATTAGGCGATCCATTTGCCAACGAATCCCAAATCACAGCACTTGGCTGGGCTACGCAAGAACAACTTGATGTAATTTCTACAATTACTTTAAAAGTAAATGATATTTTGAAAAAATTCTTGGCTACAAAAAATGTAACCCTTGTAGACTTTAAATTAGAATTTGGTACACACAATGGTGAAGTATTATTAGGCGATGAAATCTCTCCTGATACATGCCGTTTCTGGGATGCTACAACAGGTGAAAAACTCGACAAAGACCGCTTCCGTCGCGATCTTGGCAATATTGAAGAAGCATACAAGGAAATGTTATTCCGTCTTACTGGCGAACGCGCCTAAGGGGGCACAATGAACTACGATCCTGTTTTTGATAAATGGCATGAAGAGTGTGGTGTATTCGGTGTCTATGATAGAACCGTTGATGTAGCACGCTATGTATATTGGGGGCTCTTTGCACTTCAACACCGTGGCCAAGAAAGCGCGGGCATTGCCGTTACAGATGGTCATGATGTAGAACTAAAAAAAGGTATGGGCTTGTTGACTGAGGCCATTAAAGAACTACCATCCTTACCAAGCCATATGGGGACTGGTCATGTGCGGTACTCTACAACAGGTTCCAATAATCCGCGTAATATCCAACCATTGGTAATTCACTATCAAGGTGGTCAAATTGCGGTAGCTCATAATGGTAATTTAACGAATGCCTTATCCATTCGTAAACGTCTTGAAGCGGATGGTTCCATTTTCCAAACGACCATGGATTCCGAGGTTATCGTAAACCTTATTGCGCGTTCTAAAGCTGAGACACAAGAGGAACGCATTGCTGATGCGGCGCGTCAAATCGAAGGGGCCTTTTCTCTTGTTATTACCACAAATGACTCCTTAGTAGGTGTACGCGACCCACAAGGCTTTAGACCTCTGTGTTTAGGTAAAACTGAAAATGGTTATGTTCTCTCTAGTGAAAGCTGTGCTTTTGACGCCATTAAGGCTGAGTTCATTCGTCATATCGATCCAGGTGAAATGGTAATCATCGATGATTCAGGCGTGCGTAGCGTTATCTATGCAGAACCAGAAAAAATAGATAAGAAGCTCTGCGTTTTTGAATATATATATTTTGCACGCGGTGATAGTCATATTGATGGTCAATCGGTTTATCAATCTCGCCTCAATATGGGACGTGAGTTATATAACGAAACAAAGTATGATGCAGATATTGTCATGTCTATTCCTGACTCTGGCACTACGGCAGCACTAGGCTATGCTCGTGCATCGGGCATTCCTTTTGCAGAAGGGTTAGTGAAAAATCGCTATAGCGGTCGTACCTTTATCAAACCAAATCAAGAGGAACGGGAATTAGCTGTGCGCATGAAACTAAACCCATTACCTCATGTGGTAAGTGGTAAACGGATTGTACTCATCGATGACTCTATTGTACGTGGTACTACGAGTGGTATTATCGTTAAGATGCTAAAGGAAGCGGGTGCCAAAGAGGTGTACATGTGCGTTAGCTCTCCATCCATTGAGTATTCTTGTCACTATGGCATTGATACATCGGTACGTAAAGAGCTCATTGCTGCCACACATACAGTAGATGAAATCAAAGACTATATTAATGCCGATAAATTACATTATTTATCTCGAGAAGGCTTATGTCGCGCTGTATCTGATATAGCGCCTAATGACTTATGTTTTGCTTGCTTTAATGGTGATTACAGTGTAGAGGTTCCTGCGGAACAAGAGGAAGGGGTCAAATATGTGCTCGAATAAAACTAGTTTAACCTATCGCGATGCAGGCGTTGATATCGATGCTGGTAATCGCGCTGTAGAATTGATGAAAGAATCCGTGAAACGCACGTACACACCTGGTGTTGTTGGTGATTTAGGTGGTTTTGGGGGCCTCTATTCCTTAGCTGGTCACTCCATGTCTGACCCTATGCTCGTATCTGGTACAGATGGGGTAGGCACCAAATTGCGCTTCGCTATCATGATGGATAAGCATGATACTATTGGACAAGACTGCGTAGCCATGAGTGTTAACGATATTCTCGTACAAGGTGCTACACCTCTATTCTTCCTCGACTACATTGCAGTAGGTAAACTTGATCCTGTAAAAGTAGCAGATATCGTGCGCGGTGTGGCAGAGGCTTGTGAAGAGTCTGGCTGTGCTTTACTGGGCGGCGAAACTGCTGAAATGGCGGGCTTTTACGATGACGATGATTACGATGTGGCTGGTTTTGCCGTTGGTATCGTTGATCGTCCTAAATTGATTACTGGTGAAAGTATCAAAGCGGGCGATGTCATTTTAGGTTTGCCATCTTCTGGTGTCCATTCCAACGGTTTTTCTTTGGTTCGTAAAATCGTATTCGACCACAAACAATTATCTATTGATACAGACATCCCAGAGTTTGGTAAGACTTTAGGCGAAGAATTATTGACACCTACACGTCTATATCCAAAAGCAGTCTTACCACTCATTGAACAAGAACTTGTAAAGGGTATGGTTCATATTACAGGCGGTGGGTTCTATGAAAACATTCCTCGAGTATTGCCAAAGGGTGTGACTGCAGAGGTAGATGTTACTACATGGCCACGACTTCCTGTATTTACGAAATTACAAGAATGGGGCAATGTAGCATGGCCTGAAATGTACCGCACTTTTAATATGGGTATTGGTATGATCCTCATCGTTGATGAAAACGATGTAGCAAAGGTTAAAGAAAATCTTGGCAACCGTGGTGAAGCGGTTTATGAAATTGGCCGTATCGTAAGCGGTGATGGTCCTGTCGTCCTTAAAGGGGCTGAGTTCGATGCGTAATTCTAAAAAGCGATTAGCCCTCTTTGCTAGCGGTCGTGGTTCTAATGGTGAAGCACTGTATAAGGCCATGCAAGACGGCTATATTAATGGTGAATTTGTTGTCATTATTACAGATCATGGTACAGCAGGAATTGTAGAACGTTCCAAATCTTGGGATGTTCCACTCATTGTCATCGAGCGTAGCGATTATGATTCTAAAGCGAGTTTTGAACAGGCTCAGCTAGATGCCTTAGAGCCTTATAAGGTGAACGGTATCGTATTGGCTGGTTATATGCGCATAGTTGGGACTAAGCTCATTGAACGGTATGAGCATAAGATTTTAAATATCCATCCTGCATTATTGCCATCCTTCCCAGGCCTTCATGGTCATCAACAAGCCATTGACGGAGGCGTAAAAATTACGGGGTGTACGGTACACTTTGTTGATGCGGGAATGGATACGGGCCCAATCATCATGCAGAATACGGTGCCTGTATTACCCGATGATACAGAGGATACTTTGAGTGATAGATTATTGCCTATCGAGCATAAAACGTATAAAGAGGCGTTGCGACTATTTTGTGAGGATAAGCTCACTATAAAAGGTCGTGTTGTATATATTGAAGATTGATGTGTAAGCAAAGGAAGACGTTAGATGATTAAAAATGCATTACTTAGTGTTTCTGATAAAACAGGTATTGTAGACTTTGCAAAGGGATTAGTTGAATTAGGTGTAACCATTTATTCTACAGGCGGTACCCTTAAGGCCATTACTGATGCAGGCATTGCAGCAAAAGCCGTAGAGTCTTTGACTGGTTTTCCTGAAATGATGGATGGCCGTGTAAAGACATTACATCCAAAGGTTCATGGTGGTATTTTGGCAATCCGCGATAATACGGAACATCAAAAAGCTATGGCAGATCATGGTATTGAACCAATCGATCTTGTGGTTGTCAATCTCTATCCATTCCGTGAAACCATTGCAAAACCAAATGTATCCTTAGAGGAAGCCATTGAAAATATCGATATCGGTGGTCCTACCATGGTGCGCTCTGCGGCGAAGAACCATGCGTATGTAGGCATTGTGGTAAATCCAGATCATTATGACGAAATCTTAGCAATGCTTAAAGAACATGGAGAATTGACTAAAGACTATCGCTTTGGTCTAGCGAAAGAAGCCTTTGCTCATACTGCAGCCTATGACGTAGCTATTGCTAACTACATGAGCGGTATCTTAAACGAAGGTTCTACACCTCCAGAATATTTAAGTGCTTATGAAAAGGTAACAGACCTTCGGTATGGTGAAAATCCGCATCAAAAAGCGGCATTCTATAAAGAAATCGGTAAAGCTCATGGAATGGGGGCCTTGAAACAACTCCATGGCAAAGAGCTTTCCTATAACAACATCGTAGATATGGAAGCAGCTTGGAATATGGTGTGGGAGTTTACAGAGCCTGCAGCATGTATTATTAAGCATACAAACCCATGTGGTGCAGCTACAGCAGCTATATTGCATGATGCTTATGTAAATGCTTACGAAGCAGACTCCGTATCTGCCTTTGGTGGTATCGTGGCTTTAAACCGTGAAGTCGATGCAGCTACTGCAGGAGAAATGAGCAAAATTTTCTTAGAAGTCATCATGGCACCTGCTTTCACCAAAGACGCATTACACATCCTTGAAGCAAAGAAGAATATTCGTCTCATCGAGTTATCTAAACCTGAGTCTGGACAAGTGACAGTGAAAAAAGTCTCTGGTGGTCTATTGGTGCAAACAGAGGATGATATCCAAGAAGACCGCGCTCACTATAAAGTGGTTACGAAGGTACAACCAACAGAGGAACAATGGAAAGCCCTTGAATTTGCTTGGAAGCTTGTAAAACATGTAAAATCCAACGCTATTTTGATTTCTAATGAAAAACGTACCCTCGGTGTTGGGGCGGGTCAAATGAACCGCGTTGGTTCTGCGAAAATTGCCCTTGAACAAGCTGGTGAAGCTGCTAAAGGCGCTGTATTAGCTTCTGATGCATTCTTCCCATTCGGCGATACTGTAGAGACAGCGGCAAGACATGGTATTGCAGCCATTATTCAACCAGGTGGATCCATTCGCGATGAAGAATCCATCAAAGCTGCTGACGAAGCAGGGATTGCTATGGTGTTTACAAGCATTCGCCACTTTAAACATTAATCGGTTGAGATATTTAGCTTATAGTTAAGCACAATTACTAACTATTTCTTCTACTATGAACTTGATGGCGTTTAGGCGCCGATGGAGGACTTATGAAAGTATGTGTAATCGGTAACGGCGGCCGCGAACATGCATTGGCATGGCGATTGTCCATCAGCCCTAGCGTAACAAAGGTATATGCCATTCCTGGCAGTGCAGCCATGTCAGATTGTGCAGAGCTAGTCGGCATTGATTGGCAGCAAAGGGATCATTTAATTCGTTTTTTGAAAGATAATCACGTTGATTTAGTTGTTGTTGGTCCAGAGGCTCCTCTTGTAGCAGGACTAGCAGATGCACTCAATGTAGCTGGAATTCCTGTGTTTGGTCCATCTAAAGCGGCTGCTCAATTAGAAGGGTCTAAGGTATTTGCCAAAGACCTTATGAAAAAATATAACATACCTACTGCTGCGTATGGTGTATTCCACAAGGTAGACGAAGCAAAAGAATTTATCGCTCAAACAGGTGCTCCCATCGTGGTGAAAGCTGACGGCTTGGCAGCTGGTAAGGGCGTTGTAGTAGCAATGACCGTGGAAGAAGCGAATGCAGCTGTAGAAGATATGCTTAGCGGTAATCGCTTTGGCGAGGCCGGTAGCACCGTTGTTATCGAAGAATTCATGGAAGGCGAAGAAGCGAGCTTACTTGCCTTTGTAGATAGCAAGACTGTGGTGCCTATGATTGCGTCTCAAGATCATAAACGTATCTTTGATGGTGATAAAGGGCCTAATACAGGCGGTATGGGCACCTATGCACCGGCGCCAGTGCTTACTGATACATTGCGTGATGAAGCGATGAAAACAATCTTAGAACCTATGGTGGCGGCCATGCAAAAAGAGGGGATGCCTTATGTAGGTTGTCTCTATGCAGGTCTTATGATTACGCCTCAAGGTCCTAAGGTTGTAGAGTTTAATGCACGTTTTGGCGATCCAGAAACACAAGTTGTATTGCCATTACTTGATGGTGATTTAGGTCAAATCATGATGGCTTGTGCTACAGGCAATTTGACAGCTGATATGGTGAAATGGAAAGACTCCTCTGCCGCTTGTGTCATTCTTGCTTCTAAAGGATATCCTGAAACATCTTCCAAGGGTGATGTGATTCATGGTGATATTAAACAACATGATACAACCATCGTATTCCACTCTAGCACTAAACTAGTAGGTGAAGAGTATGTCACAAATGGTGGTCGCGTGCTTGGCGTTGTGGGCCTTGGTAAAGACCTTAGAACGGCACTTGATAGAGCTTATGAACGTATAGAACACATCGATTTTGAGGGCATGCAATACCGTACAGATATTGGGGCGAAAGCTTTCAAATAAACTAAAGATCTTTTAAATCATGTAAACATGTATTTAAATAGTACAATAGCATTTCAAAATATAAAAACCTCTACATTTATGTATAGCGCATGTGGTGTAGAGGTTTTTATTTTCTACCTTTTAATGGGTACCTATGTTATAATAATGTAGACATGAAGAGGGCCCACCAACGTGTGATGGCGTTAGGCTCATCTCGAAAATTTTGAAATCTATTGATGGCGCCTAATGTGTAGAAGTACATCTTCTACATATTAGGTGTTTTTACTATAGTCTATTTTTTGTATAGCGACATACAACTATGAAATATAACAAAGAACCGTTAAAACTGAATAGTCCGGTATCATTTTGGATGAATTTCCCCAATGAAGAACGTGTATTTTGGGTGGATCGCCAAAGTGACCGCATCGTTGTGGGCGCTAAACGTCTAGCGACGGTTAAAGATGATGACGATCGCCATAATTATGCGTATGTATTTTATGGGGATACTTTTTTTGATACTGTAAAAGATCCTAAATGGTCTAATATGGGCCATGAAATGATTGCTTTTACCCATTATTACATCGTAGAAAATGGAGAGTCCTTCTATCTACATGCTGGTGAAAGTGTACCGATTGAGAATTATGAGGTGCCTCGAGTTCATCACAACTACAAAGAAACCAGTGATGATAAGGCGGATTGGGACCGTTTGATGAATGCTATTGCCAATGGCATAAGCAGCGGTGAGATGACTAAGGTTGTTTCTTCTCGGGAGGTAGAATTCACTAGCGAAACACCATATAATGTGGCAAGTATCTTAGCTAATTTAGTCGATAATAATCCCAATTGCTTTATCTTTGGCTATGAAAAGGATGGGCGTACCTTTGTAGGGGCATCGCCAGAAATTTTAGTGCGCCATCGCGGTAGTGAAATATTAAGCTATGCCTTAGCTGGTACTGCTCCAAAGGATGGTCCTAACGGGTGGACGAAGGAACAATTACTAACTAATACAAAAAATATCGTTGAACATAATATTGTTCGTGACCGTATCGTGAATACGATGAAACAAATTACTCCAGATGTTACGGTGGGGGAAACCGGTATTATGGAGTTATCTCACCTCTATCATTTGCGTACCATAATTACCGCAAAGGATAGTACAAAATCTCTTGTGGAATGGGCCAAATTATTACATCCTACGCCAGCCCTTGGTGGTGAACCTCGAGAAAAGGCTCTAGCCTTATTACAAGAGTATGAAGCCCATGAGCGCGGTATGTACGCAGCACCATTTGGCTTTATGAAAGATATGGGGGACGGCATCGTTGTGGTTGCTATTCGATCTGCTCTTATTATGGATAATGTATTGTATGCCTATGCAGGATGTGGCGTTGTAGCCGATTCTGATGCGGATGAAGAATACGCTGAAACTAATAATAAAATGCGCACCATTCTTGATGCTTTATAATTGTTTCCGTACCTCTAGGGGTGTTTGAAAGGGAATATAATGAATGAATATATTGCTGCCTTGGTAGACGAGTTCTACCAACTCGGCGTCCGTCATGCGGTGTTTAGCCCTGGTTCTCGTTCTACGACGATGGCCATGCTGTTCAAGGAGCATGAAGGATTTGAAACCTATATGAATATAGATGAGCGCTCTGCTAGTTTTATGGCTCTTGGCATTGCAAAGGCTCATAAAGAACCGACTGTACTCGTATGTACTTCAGGTTCGGCTGTGGCCCATTATTTGCCAGCTGTTTTGGAAGCTCAATATAGCGGGGTACCGCTCATTGTACTATCTGCTGATAGACCTCATACGTTATTGCATGTAGGGGCTCCTCAGACTGTAGATCAACATAAAATCTTTGGCACTGCGGTCAATTATTTTGAAGAATTAGCTGTGCCTCAAGAATCTCATTACTATACATATCCTCGCCAAGTAGCGCGTAAAGCGTATATGAAAGCGATGGATACGAAAAAAGGGCCAGTCCATATTAATGTGCCTCTCTTTGAACCATTGGTGCCAGAATTGAGCCGTAACCATTTTGAGGCTGGTCGCAGTTCCTTTAAAGTGGTTAAGCCAAACTATAGAGGTGTGTTTGGCTGTGATAATAGAAATAATTTGACTCATATTAATAATGCAATTGATATTGCTCATGGAAATGATGGAGCAAACGAGATTAACGATTTACTTGAAAGATATGAGCGTATCCTTATCCTAGCAGGCCCGCAGATCGATATAGATGAAGCTAATACGATTCGTTCCTATGGGGAGGCTTTACAAGCCCCTATTTTGGCTGATCCATTGTCTAATGTAAGACGATGTTATAACTCGGCAGATAATCAAAGCAATAAAGAGGGGATTGATACTAATAATGTTGTTATCTCTACGTATGATGCGTTGTTAGCAGAGCAAGCTCTTTGGCATGAGTTAAAACCAGATTGTGTAATTCAGTTTGGCCAAATCGTTGTATCTAAACGTGTACAACAGATGATTGCTAGCTGGACTGATGTGGAGTATATCGAGGTAAATCCTACGATGGACTCCATGAACCCAACAGGTAAAACTACCATGCATGTGCAAGCTAGCATTGATGTATTTACACATTTGTATGGCAAAAATAATAGCTATGATACGTACTTAAAAATATGGCAACGGCTAGATCAAGAGGGTAAAAAGCAACTAAGTACAGCTATCGATGAGCCTCATTGCTTTGAAGGTCGAACCATACGCGAGTTACAAGAACACATCCCAGAAGATGGACAAATTTTTGTTGCCAACAGTATGACGATTCGCGATTTTGATTACTTCTGGTTCAGTGGAGAATCTAAGGCGGTTCTTTACGGTAATCGAGGTGTCAATGGTATTGATGGCACTATTTCTACGGCTCTAGGACTGGCAACAAATGGTAAACCTACATATCTAGTGACAGGGGATTTATCCTTGTTCCATGATTTGAATGGCTTGGCGGTAGCGAAAACCCATAATTTAAACTTAACTATTATTTTGCATAATAATGATGGCGGCGGTATTTTTGAATACTTACCTCAAAAGGGGACAAAGCATTTTGACTACTTGTTCTCTACATCACAAGGTTTAGATTACAGTGGGGCTGCAAAACTCTATGGTTGTGGCTATACTAAAATCTCCAGCCCCGATGAGTTGAGTTCTGTATTGGCTAATGTTAGTCAAGAAACAGGCGTTCATATCATTGAAATTCCTACAAATAGGGAATATAGCAGAGAATTGCATAAGAAATATACGAAGGTTTCAGTTGATATGGAGGCATTACTATGAGTCAGTATTTTTGCAGTATTGTAGATAATGCTTTATGCAATCCCGCGCAGCGCATGTATTTTGATTTGGGCGACTATCGCTATGGCTTGACTGTGGTAGGCGATGGTGAGCCTATCGTGTGTTTTCATGGATTTTCGGAATCTAGTTATACTTGGGACTCCATTAACCTACCAGGCTATCGTTTAATCCGTATCGATTTAATTGGTCATGGTGATTCTGATATTCCTGATGAGGATGAGGCCTATACAATTCCTAAAATGATAGAGGATTTGCATACCGTTATCTATCACATGGTTGGTGATAGATATTATCTCATGGGCTATTCCATGGGGGCCCGTATAGCGCTTTCTTATGCATTACAGTATGATAGCGAAATTCAAGGGATTATCCTTGAAAGTGGCTCTGTAGGGATTGCTTCAGAAGCTGAACGAGCAGAACGGCGCAAGGCCGATGAAGAATTAGCGTACCAAATCGAACATAACGATGGTTCTTGGTTCGCTTCCCGTTGGGCGGAGGCTCCTATTTTTGAAAGTCAAAAACAGCTTTTACCAGCGGTCACTGAATTAATTCATTTACGTCGTTCTCATAATAGCCCATACGCATTAGCATGTACCCTTCGTGGGTCCGGCCAAGGTATCATGCCGTATATAGGTGATCAGTTAGATAAATTATCATGTAAAGGCCTATATGTGAGTGGCGCATTAGATACAAAATATACTACAATAGGAAGAGATGTATTTGGCAAGTTGCCAAACTTTAAACATGTCGTCGTCGAAGGGGCGGGACATAATGTACATATAGAAAAACCGCAGGCCTTTGAACAAGCGGTATTAGATTTTTTACATAAGAAAGGTTAAGTCCATGAGCAAATTTGATTGGAAAGTATTGGATTGTAATTATGAAGATGTAATTTACGAAACATATAATGGCATTGCAAAGATTACTATTAATCGCCCACAGGTACGTAACGCGTTCCGTCCTAAAACTGTTATGGAGTTAATCGATGCTTTCACAGTAGCTCGTGAAGATAACGAAGTAGGCGTAATCGTATTGACTGGTGCAAACCACGGTCAAGGTGAAGATAAAGAAGCATTCTGCTCCGGTGGTGACCAAAGCGTACGCGGCCATGGTGGTTATGTAGGCGAAGATAATGTACCTCGTTTGAACGTGCTTGATTTGCAACGTTTGATTCGCGTTATTCCAAAACCTGTCATCGCTATGGTTAATGGCTTTGCTATTGGTGGTGGCCATGTATTGCACATCGTGTGTGACCTTACCATCGCTTCTGAAAATGCTAAATTTGGTCAAACAGGTCCTCGCGTAGGTTCCTTCGACGCTGGTTACGGGGCAGGTTACTTGGCTCGCATGATTGGTCATAAACGCGCTCGTGAAGTATGGTTCCTTTGCCGTCAATACACAGCTGCTCAAGCTTATGAAATGGGCATGGTTAACTGTGTTGTACCATTCGACAAATTGGAAGAAGAAACAGTTCAATGGTGTAACGAAATCCTTGAATTGTCCCCAATGGCATTGCGTATGTTGAAAGGTGCATTCAACGCCGATACTGATGGTCTTGCAGGCTTACAACAATTTGCAGGCGACGCTACATTGATGTACTACACAATCGATGAAGCAAAAGAAGGCCGTGATGCGTTCAAAGAAAAACGTAAACCGAACTTCAAACAATTCCCTAAATTCCCTTAATCGTAATAATAGTGCTAGTCTATTACTAAATGTGGGATTCATTGTACAAACGACAAGTGCGCCTCTATATGAGGCGCCTTTCTTGTAATGTCTGTGATTATTAATCATTAATCATAAGGCATTATCTTTGGATACGAGGTGAGATGATGGAATGGTTACGGTATGGTGCACAGCACTATCCTGATCGCATATGTATAAATGAATATACTTATAACGATATATATCGTGGTGTAGTCCATGTAGCTAGTGAATTAACGCCTCTAGAAACCTCTCGTGTGGCCATTTTATCGGACAACTCTGTGATTATGGCAATCTATGTACTGGCTGCTATGCTAGCTCATAAAGAGGTACTATTACTTAATGTACATCTTAAGCCTAATGAGATAGAAAACCAATTGAAACAATTAGGTGTTACCACCGTTTTACATAGTCAAGACCGACGGAATCAACTGCCTGATTCAATATGTGCTGTTGAGTTTGAAACTCTAGAAACTATTCTGTCTGACCGAGTTTTAGAAGATATCTTTGATTGGACATTTAATGATACAGACATTGCGGCTATCATGAACACTAGTGCTACAACAGGTCAATTTAAATCAGTACCCCTTCGATGGGAGCAAATTAGAGCTCATGTACAAGCATCTCAAGAGGTGCTTGGTAAAACTGAACAAGATAATTGGCTTATGGTGTTACCCTTGTTCCATGTAAGTGGTCTATCTATTTTGATGCGGTCTCTTTACAATGGAACGGCTATCACTATATTGCCTAAATACGATGAGATAAAGGTTTTAGAACTCATTGAATCTGAGAAAATCAATATGATGTCTCTGGTGCCCACAATTTTGACCCAATTAGAACCGAAGATTAAACATCATACATTACGTGTTATTTTGCTGGGTGGTGAGTTCATTCCTATGGCGCTTATTGATGCTTGTGAGAAGAAATCGTTGCCGATTTATAAGACGTATGGTATGACTGAGACCTTTAGTCAAAGTGTGACCTTCTCTGTGTTGGATTATCCTCATAAACGAGATTCTGTAGGTAGACCATTACCTGGGATGCAGATTCGCATTGATAACCCTGATGCGGATGGAGTAGGGGAAATCCATTTGACAGGGCCCATGGTTATGACTGGGTATATTGGCAAGGAGCCGATTGATGGTGATCTTAATACCGATGATATTGGTTATGTCGATGAAGATGGGTTCGTATATATTTTGAATCGTCGCAAGGATCTCATCATTTCTGGTGGTGAAAATATTTATCCTAAGGAGCTAGAGGACCTAGTTTATACATTGCCAGAAGTGAAGGAATGTGCTGTTGTACCTGTATCTGATCCTAAATGGGGCCAAGTACCAGCACTCTTTGTGGCTTTTCACGATGGTGAAAGCATGACGTCTGATGAGATTTTATCCTTTATGACTAAATCTTTGGCGAAGTATAAAATTCCAAAATATGTAAAAATTTTACCTGCATTGCCTCGTAATGGCACAGGTAAAATTGTGCGTAATGAACTACATTTAGAAGATTGAGGCGCTTATGAATGATATTTTAAACTTTAAAAGTATAACTACATATCGCCTTAAACTACCGATGAAGTTTAATTTTAAGACTGCTAAGGGCGAGGTAAAGGAACGGGAGACCATTGTTATCCGAATCGAGGACCAACAAGGTTATGTAGGTTATGGTGAGTGTGTGGCTTTCACAGACCCATTCTATACGGCGGAAACTGTAGATACATGTTGGAAAAAATTGGTGGATGATTATATATTTAATCTCCGCTTGATGCGGCCTAAGCCGCTTATGACCTATGTACGTCAGCTGCAATTCTGGCTCAATCGAGATCATATGCCGATGACCATTGCTGCTGTAGAGAATGCCCTTATCAATCTTCATTGTGAGAGACTGGGTGTGAATTCCGTTTCTTATATTATGGGACAGCCCTTACAAGATACCATTGAAAGTGGTATTGTTATCGGGGACGTACCAATAGAACAATTATTAGATACAGTAGAAGCTCATGTGGCGAATGGTTGTAAGCGCATCAAGTTAAAGGTGAATCCTACAGATGGCTACGACCGGGCGGCCTTAGTACGTAAGCATTACCCTGATTTAGTCTTGGCAGCTGATGCTAATCAAAGCTATTCTTATGATGATATTGATAAGGTCCGTCAATTTAATGATTTGAAACTAGCCTGTATAGAAGAGCCTTTTGCTATAACAACGCTTCAATCCTATAAGGAGTGGAAGTGGGAACGCCTTAATAACGATGATTGGCATATTGAAACGCCTATCTGTTTAGATGAATCTATATTAGGCTATGATGATTTGTCCTATGCTATTGAATATGGTTTGATTGATGTACTTAATGTAAAAGTAGGCCGCATGGGTGGTCTCGTACCTACTAAGGCAGCTATTAATCTTTGTAGAGAATGCCATATTCCGTATTGGGTGGGGAGCATGGTAGAGTCGGGTATTTCGAAAATGTTGCACGCTCAACTAGCGGCTCTAGGTGATTCCTATATGGCAGGAGATTTATCTGATTCTAATAGATATTTTGAACGAGATCTCATCTATCCAGATTTAACCTTTAAGGATGGCGTTATGCACGTTCCTGATGGAGATGGACTAGGTGTAACTGTTTTTGATGATAGATTAGAAGCATATTGTGTGGAGAAACGAACACTATGAATTTAATAGAATCTTTACAAATTGAAAAGCCTCGTATGACGAGCGATACTACATGCTTTGCAAAAATGAACTTAGGAGAATTCCACAAACAGCCTCAAGGCTATTTAAACGGTGGAGCCATCTTGGCATTTGCTGAAATCATTTCCGGCATGATGAGTAACGAACTCATTGGACCGGATAAATTTGGCGTAGGTCAATCCATTACGGCTAACCACTTGCGCCCTGTACGATGTGAAGGGGCCTTAACAGCTCACGGCACATTACTGGTAAAAGGGAAAACATCCCATGTGTGGCGCTTTGATATGCTAGACGATGCAGAGCGACTTATTTCTCAAGTAACCGTAACACTAGCTATTGTGGACTTTGATCGGTAATAGATAACAAGTAATATAAAATGATAAAAGGACAGTATATACTATTTCAGTATGTACTGTCCTTTTGGGGTTTTGTATGTTTTAATGATTACGTTTTATTTACGAGTCACTGTATATAAGTCTTCCATATCTGGAATATCGTAAATAACCCATGTGCCATCACCTAAGTGACGCATCAAAACACGTATATCTTTTGTCATATTTCTTTTGTTGTTTTGGATTGTTACTGTTACGGTAGCTGTATCTCCATCGTCTTCAGATTTGATATTTTTAACCTCTACATCATGCGCTTTGAAGAGACGGCCATCCACAAGGCGATCGACCATGGACATGTTGTCATCACTTTGAGCCGTATTATTAGTGTCTGTTGTAGTTGGCTGAGATTTAAAGCTATCTGGATCTTCAATATATTTTCGCATCACATCTTCAATTAAAGATGGACCAAATGTTTTAGCTGCTGCAATAGTAGCTTTACCAAATGGATTAGATGTATCTATATATTTGTTGCCTTCCCGTTCTAAGATATTTTTTACAATAGATTTTGTATCTATGTGGCGTAAAGCCTCATCGGCATCTTTATCTTGCACGGCTTGATGAATAATTTTTAACGTATAGGCTGGTGTGTGGGGAATGTACCACATGAAATACCATGCTGCTGCAAGCGCACCTACAATAGCAACAATTAAAATTGTTATAAGTGATTTTGATTTCATTGTATTACTCCAAAGTATTTTATATTACATTCTTATTATTTATATAATATATATTTATTTTATCATAGTCAAAGACGATTCACTATAATTATTAATTAGTAATACTTAAAACAGTAGAACTTTCAAATATATGTACTAATAAACTGTAGCGAATATATATGCTATAAAGTGGATAGGACATATTCTTGCTTTAGCTAACTAAAGAATATATAATAAAAGTATCTTTCATGAAAATTTCATATAAAGAAGGGGAGACTATGGTTAGTAAAAAGGTGATTATCAAATCTTTAGTATGTACAGCATTGACATGTAGTTTTGCTACATGCGCATTAGCAGCAGATAAAGATAATGGAGAAAAAGTTCAATCAAGCTGGATGGATCGTACTGATATTGGTATTGGTTTTAAAGGGAGCCAGGAAGATGCCTATCATGATTATGCAATGCCTAATAAGCAAATGACTGATAATAATCTAAGCTATGATACACGATTTCATTACCGGAATCATAACTCTAAGCAGAAAGTGAATACACAGTATTTTATAGAGACGTTACAACCCATAAAACAATATGGTAAAGATGGCAAATCCTTGGTGTTTGTACAAGGGCGCTTAGATGGTAATGGTGGCGAAAAAGTTTCCACTACTACATATTGGAATGGTTCGGATTCAGATTTTGGAAGAATTGACGGTCAAGGTACCTATATTGATAAAGGTGAAGTAGTAAAACATGATACGCTTGGTGTTGTCGGTACTGCTGGTGTTGGCTATCGTCGCCTTAGTACACATGAGCATGCCTACGTCGGCGCCAATGTATTCTATGACTATGCATTTAAGGATAAATTTTCTCGTGTTAGTGCAGGATTAGAATATGTAGCTGGTCTAAATACGATTAGTGTCAATGTATACCATGGACTATCAGAAAAAAAGGTGGGGCCTTATGACATTAACACACCTTTGCGTCAAGTACCACGGGCAATAGATTTTCATGATAGCTTAAGTTCACCACCTGATGGTATTCATAGAACACCCCGATATTCTTATGAACATGTATTGGATGGCTTTGATATACGGTATACACGAGATTATAAGAATGCCCGTTGGCTATCTAGTTATGTGGAAGGATATCATTGGAAAACAAAAGCGCCAGGAGAACATCCAGAAGAGATGTTCTATATTGACCAACATAAGTGGCAATCTATACATGGATTAAAGGTAGGCGCTAAAATGAATGTGACGCCTCATATTTCTGTAGATCTAGGAATTGGTAAAAGTAATATTAGTTCTGTAGAACCTTATGTATCAGTTATGTACACATTGGGTAAATCTCGATATGCGTACTTCGGTGGTAAGCATAGTGAAAATGTGATGACCACTGCACGTTCTAAGGTATTCGATAAGGTCAAACGTGGTGATATGAAGGTTGAGTATTATTGGGAACAAGATTTGCGTGATGGTCCTTGGGATCATTTATAATTTGTATCATACTTGTAAAAATACCATAATAAACAATTTTATATAATTATGTTGAAATTGGTACCTAGTTTTTGTTAAAGAAATTTAGGTGCCAATTTTATTATTATCCTTAAGCTGGTTCTTAAGATAGTCACAAATCAAAAAAAGTATCCGTTTTACAGGCGTTTTTGATTTCTGTAATTATAGGTATAATTTGTAGTATATTCAAGCATACTAAATATAAATGGCTAATATTTGCGATTTTTAATAGATAGTTCCTAATTTCATATATTTTGGAAAAATTCATCAAAAAATTAGAAAAAAGTACTTGCATTAGTGGGTTACCTCATGTTAATATATACGAGTAGTCAACGAGAGTTGATACGCGGCCCCGTGGTGTAGCGGTTAACATGTCGCCCTGTCACGGCGAAGATCGTCAGTTCAAATCTGATCGGGGTCGCCATTCATGCCTCGGTAGCTCAGTTGGTAGAGCAACGGACTGAAAATCCGTGTGTCGACAGTTCGATTCTGTCCTGAGGCACCATTTGTATTCCATGCGGTTGTGGTGGAATGGCAGACACGCCATCTTGAGGGGGTGGTGAGCGTACGCTCGTGAGGGTTCAAGTCCCTCCAACCGCACCAAGAAATAAGGACCTACAGTTTACTGTAGGTCCTTTTTGCTATAACATTAAAAGTTGTAGATGTATATAGGAGAGAGAAATGAATAAGAAATATTTTGTGCTGATGATGCTTTCACTAGCATTATATAGTCAGTCTAGTTTTGCAGCAGAAGTAGTAGATAGTCAGAATCAAAATATAAGTATTGAACAAAAAAATAATACAAAGTTAAAACAGTTTGTACAAACAAAAGGCCCAGTAAAAGTAGATTTTGTTGAGGTTATTCCTGGTGCTTTTAAAGCTGTTATAAAAGATAAATCGATAGATACGAAGGCACTTTCAATGGGCGATGAAATTATATTAGAGCGGATGGAGAAGGAGCACGGTTCTCAACGATTAAAAACATCAGAAAAACCTGATTTTGGAAGTGAATATAAAACGTTTGATCCACTTTATAATGATAAGGATGAAACAGCACTAAAAGAAATTAAACACTATAATACTGAATCAACACGTAATGAAGGCTATTTTATTGGTGGTCGAGAAAAACCCTTACGCATTGTGAGCCCATATATGAAAAAGAATGGTAAAGGGGAAATTAAGCTAACGAATCCCGTTAATACTAAAGATTATCGAACTCGTGCCGATCGGGATGCAGCAAATGAAAGGGAAATTCGAGAATATTTAGATAAAAATAAGGGAAAAGGACATGATCTATTTACGGCTAGATCTAAAGCTGAAATTAAAGAATCTTTGGAAAGTTTTTTTAAACCTATAGAATTGATTCAGTATCCTATCAATAATCCAAAGGATTATAAAAGGATGCCTATGATTCCAGGCTTCCCCAAAAATATGCCAAGTTTTGCAAAAAATATTCATATGCATAGTAATCCAGGCTTTTTACAAGGTAGGGCTTATGTACAATTTGCATTTGGAGGCACACCGGAACAATTAAAGCCATATATTGATGAAGCGCTTTCAAATTCTAAATTAGTTGTTTTAAAAGCTGATATATCCAATGTGTATGTTAAACGATATATCGATTCGAATATGGCTTATGCAGATTCTCTATATGCATTAATTCCAAGGTCGATATTGACTGTAAAAAATACAACTGTGCCGATGGGTAAATTTATACAAGAGCGACAAGACCATCCAATTGATAAATCTGTAGATGAAATATATGAGTTGGAAAATCAAGTATTAGCAGAATTCAATAAGGTACAGATTGCAGATGAAGACAATAGTGCAAAGTATAAGAGATATTTTGAAACTCGTAAACGAATAGAAGATGCGCGAGACGCATTAAAGCCTAAACCGGATTATGAAAATAAGCGTTCTAAAGATAAAGTGTATCCAATTTATACTGAAAAGGAAAATCAAAAGCTTCAAAAACAATATTTGCATAGATTGTCATATAATGAAGATTCCATAGAAATACCAGACAATTATGTATTGTATGTATTTGATTTTGGCGGAAGTCGGAATCATCCATATTCTCTAGGTGCTGCAGTTAGTCCTGATAAAAACTACATAATATATTTCTGCCAACAAGGTTGATTATAAAACAATAAAAGGTAGCAACATATATGTTGCTACCTTTTTTGCTATATCCATCTAGGCAGAATTTCATATTATATGTACAATCATAGTAATTAATAATATATTGATTTTAGTATGAGAGAATTTTATGAAATTTAACTATGGCGAGACGCTGCGAATCCGAAATGATTTATATACAATCCTAGGCAAAATTCGTTACATTGATACTCGTAGGAGAATTTGGTGTAAGTATAAGCTGGTTAAGCATAAGAATAATGCTGAATTTTGGATCTGTTGGAATAAAAAACGTGGCGCATATCAGTTTACAAAGTTGTGTGGTAAAGCGATGCCATCTGACATGAACGTAGTACATCGTGGCTATCAGATGGTTATAGGTACAAGAGGGGATATAGATATAGATTTTGCGGATGTAGCTCGTTATGAAGAGTATGAAGATGCTAATGGCACTCATACATTTATTGTTGAAAAAGGGAGCCATACGACTGAGTATTCAAAAGGCGTTTATGTTGATAAGGAATATGTGTCTCTTGAAAGCGATGCAGAGATACCTAAGCCCATTCTAGATAAAATGGATACCGTTAAGAAAATGAGATTCATAGGGCCCATAATTTGGTTCTTGGCGAACTTATTAAATAATAAAAGGTAGTAACAATTTCTTGTTACTACCTTTTTATTTGCTCTAGAATTTAGTTGTTAGCTGTTAGCTTCAGCTGTTTGGAGTTGTTCAAGTTCTGCTTCTTTAGCATCCAATTCTTTTGCACCAAAGTGGGCAAGTACACAGAATGTAATGCAAAGAATACATGCTACCATTAGGAGATAGAAACCTGCATTCCAACCGAATTTATCTGCTAAAACACCAAATAGTGTTGTACCAAGGTTGGCACCTACGATGTAACTCATAAAGCCACGAAGGCCAACAGCAGAGCCTACAGCGAATGGAGGTACAATATCCATAGTTTGTACAGATGCTAAGAATTGAGGAATGTAGATTAAGCAACCTACAACAGCAGCAAAGAATGTAACCCATAAGAGGGATTCACTTTGCCAATAGCCAAAGATACAGAAGAAGATAATACTTACTGCAATGATTGCTGGTGGCATACGATAACCTTTGAAGAATTTATCGGAAATGTAACCTGCAAAAAGTGTAGAAGGAATGGCTGCCCATTCAAAGAATAAGAAGGCGATGGACATTTCCGCTTTAGAGAAGCCTTTTACTTGTAATAAGTAAATAGGCAACCATGTAAGCATACCGAAACGAATCATATAAACGAATGTATCAACTAGAGACACATACCAAGCATTTTTATTTTTTAATACATATTGTACAAAGATTTGTCTTGTGCTTAGGTGAGGTGCTTCTGCACTTCTATGTGCTTTATGAGATGTATCGGCAATGATTTCACTAGTTGGCGGCAAGCCTTCGCGTTCAGGACTTTCTTTAATCAAGAAGCAAATAATAACAGCTACTATAATTGCAATAATTGCAGGAATACCATAGCTGCCTAATTGCCAGTGATCGGTAGTAGTGAAGTATAGCGCAGCGGCTACGATTGGTGCTACGATACCACCACCAAGATTATGGGAGATATTCCAAATTGCCCCAAAGCGACCACGTTCCTGTTTTGGATACCATTTGGCAAGTGTGATGAAGGATGGACCTACACCAAAGCCTTGGAAGAAACCATTAAGAACTACTAATACTAAGAAGAAGGCGAGGCTGTCGGCAAAGCTCATAAAAATGTTGATAATTGCACAACAAATAAGACCGAAAGCCATGAATTTTGCAGGGCTTGCTTTGTCAGCAAGACTACTCATAAAGCCTTTACTTAGACCATAGGCGATAAGCATACCACTAGATAACAAACCGATTTCGGTTTTGCTCATGTGTAAGATATCTGATAAAAAATGAGTTGATAAGGCAAAGTTGTTACGAACAATATAGTATGCTGCGTAACCAATGAAAATACCAATTAAAGATTGGAATCTATATTTATAGTATAGATTCATAATCATATTCTGTGGTACAGATGATTTTGCCTCTTTTGGTTGTAGAAATGAAAACATTATTATTACCTTTCTTTCTTAATAACCAAATTCTAGTGCACTGCTAATACTACCACTTCTAGATGATTTATGTAAATGATTTATGGTACGAAAATAAGCGTTTATGTCATGAAATTTATTAATAATACAATTTATATAAATATTTTGCAAGTATTTATTAGTAAAAAGAAAAGATAAAATTTTTCTAAAATATTGACAAAGTTATTTTATAATTGTATATTAAAGGTGACATACTGGCGTGTCGTTAAAGGGACTTAGAGAGAGTTAGCCAGACTGACATACGATATAGTTCGAGAGTAACTATATACATAAAAAGGCATGCTGCTGAGAGACGAGAGAAGGGTGGTGTGCCTTTTTTGTATGCCTAATTTCTTAAATATAAAATTTTATTAAAATAGTACTATTTGTGTGTTTAAGGAATAGACTAAAACCTCCCTATGTAATACAATGTATTATCAACACAACGTTATCTCTTTAATTGGCTTATCAAGAACGTAGATGATGTAGAAAATCCTGGATATTCAGGCAAATCACTGACAGGCAATAAGTCTGGACTTTGGCATTATCGCATTGGTAACTATAGAGTGATTGCTGACATTAATGACGATAGATGCATCATTTTAGCGTTAGAAGTTGGACATCGAAAAGATATTTACAAATAGAGGATATACTATGAAATACTTACGTCGTGAACTTAATCAAGTAGAAAAAGAATACTTAAAACAATTTGGACAAGACTCTTTGAACCGTGTCGTTCTACACGATCCAAATACAAAGGATAAACAAGAGGTACAAGATACGATTGATATTCTAAAAGATGCTATGGCAAAGAACAAACCTCTAGAACAAGTTCCAGAGGATATGTGGAAGCTTATTGAGTTTTAAAGGATGAGTCATCTATTTCTTACATACAGTTCAATAAAAATAAAAGGCACATTGTTAATCGAATGACCTTCTTAATTTAAGGAGATAGTTCAAAACAATGTGCCTTTTTGTTATAGGTTATAGAGTTCAGGTTTGCGATCTCTAAAGATATTAATTTTGTTACGAATGTCTTCGACTACAGCGAGGTCGATGTCTACGGACGCAATGCCTTCGTTAGTATCCATTTCGAGTAGGTTGGTGCCCCACGGATCATATACCGCGGAGTGCCCTGTACTTTGAACGCGGCCCACTGTGCCGCAGCCGTTTACGGCACAGACGAATAATTGGTTTTCAATAGCACGCACTTCATTGAGTACCTGCCAGTGTCGTAAACGCATAGTAGGCCATTGAGCAGGCACAAATAATAATTCCGTGCCTGGTAATGCAGCCATTCTTACTAGTTCAGGGAAACGGATGTCGTAACAGATGACCGTGCTACAAGGAATTCCATCTAGCTCAAAATGCGTAGTATGAGTACCGCTAGCAAAGTATTTGTCTTCCTTAGCAGGGCTAAAGCCGTGCATCTTGGAATATTCTCCTACAAGTTCGCCGCTTCGGTTGTAAACATAGGATGTATTAAATACGAGATTCTCTTTGGCAACTGCTACAGATCCGCCTACAATATTTACATTATGTTCCTTAGAAAATGCACGTAATAATGCTTTTGTGCGGTCACCATTTGCATCAGCGATATTGATTAAATCTGTAGATGGATAAAAACCAGTGTTCCAGGTTTCCGGTAATACGATAATATCTGGATTTTCAGATAGGGATTGAGACAATAATTCTTGAACTCGATTGTAGTTATATTCTACGTCGTTTACGTGGACATCCATTTGTATGAGAGTAAGACGTTTTTTCATGATAAATCCTCTGTGTATTAAAATAGTATAGTTTACGCTATATAGTATATAATTAAAATATTAAAGCATTATTGAGCGTATTACAATATAACAATGGTAATAGTTTAAATGCTATTCTTTTGTAGGAATGGATAAAATGGAATTAGATAACACTAGATGTACAGGCAATCATTACCATAGGTATTTCAGATGAGCCTATGTATCCTAGACCTAGAAAATCACTTGATGAGGTACTAGTAAAGCGTTAGTTTTTTACTAATCTTCATAGAAATGTTATAATATTCTGTATATAATTGTGTTCTAATAGAGGAGGACCTATGAAACGGATTCCATTGGTAACACTATTAGTTGTCGCATTGGCAATGGTTTTGGCCGGATGTGGATTGCTTTCACAAAAAACGGAACCATCTAGTCCAACGGCGCCTGTAAAAGAAGTCAAAATGGTACATCCATCGGGCATCCCTGTTCTTATGTATCATAAAATTGGCGATGATAAGGATAATGATGCGGTTATTCGTGAGGATTTATTTAGAGAACAAATGAAGTTCCTCAAAGACAATGGCTATAATCCATTAACGATGGACCAACTATATGATTATGTCGTAAATGGTGCAGCAGTGCCTGAAAAACCTGTTGTATTAACCTTTGATGACGGCTATGCAGATACGTATTCCATCGTATATCCAATTATGAAAGAATATGGTTTTGCAGCCACTGTGTTTATCAATCCTGGCGATGTAGGCACACGGTTAACTTGGGATCAAATTCGTGAAATGCATAAAAATGGTATTACCATTTCCAATCATGGATTCCAACATATCGAAATGGGCCAATTGTCTGAAGCTAAACAAATAGAAAATATTACAAAGGCTCAAGAAGCCCTTGCAAAAGAAGTGGGCATCAAGGATAATCCTTGGTTCTGCTATCCTTATGGAGATAAAAATGAATTCACCGATGCTGCTACCAAGAAAGCAGGTATCAAAATGAGCATGGCCATGAAATCTGGCTGGGCCCATACCGGTGATAATCCATATAACATATTGCGTGTTTGGGTTGGTAATGCTGTTGATATCAAACACTTTGAAGAACGCATTAGTACCGAACATTTCACTGATTTATAAGGAGAAATACATTGTTCAAAAAGAATTGGGTAAAGTTCATCATCATGGTGTTCTTATTTACCGTTGTAACCTCACCATTCGTGGTGCTCTTTGGACCATTTAATAATGTAAAACGCGCCGTTATTGGTGCCATATTGCAATCTCGCCATCCTCATTACATTACATGGCTATTCAGTGAAGATGAATTGCAATCTATTTTAGGCACTGTTGGCGTTGTTAAAAGCCAAGATTTGTTCAAGTTTAATGCTCGTGAAGATAAGAGTTTAAACCTTGAAAAAATTCAGTCTGCTCGTTATGTAGGCTATATTCTTGAAATTCCAGATCCACGTCGTATTCAAGTTGGCACAGCTGCGAATATTCAAGAAAAAGGCGATACTACAAGTAATATTGCGAAGATGAATAATGCGGTAGCTGCTATTAATGGCGGTGGTTTCCACGATCCAAATGGTACTGGCACAGGCCGTTTGCCTTATGGCTTCATCTTGCATGATGGTGAATATGTCATCGGTAAAGATGTAGGGCCTGAAGAAGCGGTAGACTTCGTAGGATTCTCTAAATCTGGTAATCTTATTGCAGGTAACTACGATAAAACACAACTTAGTGATATGAAAGCTATGGAAGGTATTACCTTTGGCCCACCTCTTATCGTAGATGGTAAGAAGATGATTACCGAAGGCGATGGTGGCTGGGGCGTAGGTCCACGTACTGCTATTGGTCAAAAGAAGGATGGTACAGTACTATTCCTCGTAATCGATGGTCGTCAACCGGGCTATTCTCTTGGCGCTACATTGCGCGATGTACAAGATATTCTTTATGAAAAAGGTTGCTACATTGCAGCGAATTTAGATGGTGGTTCTAGTTCTACTCTATACCTCAATGGTAAAGTAGTGAACAAACCAGCCGATTTGTTAGGGGAACGTATGATCCCAACGGCGTTTATCGTGAAATAGGAGGACACATGAAACCTTTTACGCGTGTACTGAGCGCCTTTGCGGTTGGTATTCTTCTGCAAGGTGGGGTGTACCTATACCTTGATCAATATATGTTTGCACCGACTACAGATTTTAATGTAGCAGGTGCATCTAAGGATGATACTAAAAACTTCCCTGATGTAAAGGAAGGCACAAAATATGTATCGTATGATCGTCAGTTTATGGCGGTTGTTACCGAAAACTCTTTGAAAATCTATAAGGCTAATGAAAGTAAGCCTACAACCATAGATTTGAAAGGACGTTCTATTAGTTACTTTAACTGGATGCCTGACCGTAACTATGCCATCATGGGTCTATATGACTCTAGAGAGGTTGTTATGGCGCGTCTCAATGCAGATGATCCTGAACATGAAGTAGATACAAAGCTTGAAGATTTGCCACGCAATAGTAAAATCGTAGATGCTGCTTACTCTGAAGCGACGAATGTTGTGTATATGAAGGTAAAAGTTCAAGAAAACGCATATCGAATTTATCGTACCGATGCGAACTACGATACGCGTCGAGTGTATATGCAAGCTACTGATATTGGCCATATCGGCGTATTCTATGATGAAGATAGATTCTTCTATGACAACGCTAAGACTGGAGATATCTTCATGTTTAATGGCATTGAAGGTGGCTGGCGTGTTATCAATCCACCAGGACGTTTCCGTCTAATTGGCGTTGATATGGATAAAACTATCTATATTGCTCGCGTGGATGAAGATAATAATGCCTTAACTGTTTATACCGGTAAATTGGGTGTAGGCTTCAAACCAGCTTATAAATACAATCATCCTACAACATTCAATGAATTGACATTGTCCGATGTAAAAGACATTATCAAGAATGGTAGCGACGAAACTACAAAGGTGACAGAGGATGACACATCATCTAAATCATCTAGTGATAGTAAAAAGAAATCTTAAGAAAAAGCCTTTATAATGATTCATTATAAAGGCTTTATTCCTATACTCGTTTGTACTATAAGGATATATATGAATATATTATTTGTACGACTCAGCTACATAGGGGATATACTTCATGCCACACCTGCTGCGCGCTGGATCAAAGAGCATTACCCAGAGGCAAAGCTACATTGGATCGTAACCCCTAGTATGGTAGAACTTTTACAGGGAAATCCCTATGTAGATGAAATCATTCCTTGGGAACGGGATGAATATGAAGCACATTCTAAAAAACTACATATTCCAACGATGTGGCGCATGTGGTGGGAACTTAGAGATAAGTTAAAACCATACAAATTTGATGTGGCTGTCGATGTACAAGGGCGACTCATCACAGGGCTCGTTTTATTGGCATCAGGTGCACCCATTCGCCTTGGGCTTGGTGGTACAAAAGAGCTAAATTGGATGTTTACTAACTACAAGGCAAAGCCGAGTACAGATCATGTCATTAAGCGCTATATAGAGGTTGCTAAATTACTGAATACAGCCGTTGTAGAGCATAGTGGATTAACTACATCTCCTGCTGTTATCACTGATGATGAAAAACCTTGTATAGTCAACGGTTCTAATGGTAAACGGTTATACCACATGGATTTTTTTGTACCCTCCGATTTGCATGCTTGGGCAGAAAATCAGTGGGAATCAATCAATTATGACACCTCCTTAAATCGCGGAGAGGTGGACAAGCCACTGCGTATAGGTCTTGTCCTAGGCACATCTTGGGCGACGAAAGAGTGGCCTCAAGAGAAATGGTATTCTCTCATTAAATCTCTCCAGTATAGAGCCAATTTTGTGTGCTTAGGCGGTCCAAAAGAGGCAACTCAATACAAACCGTTGATGGACTCCATAACGGCTGATGGCCTTGATAAAATTATGCTGAATATGTTGGGGAAAACCACACTTCAAGAGGTAGGGGCTTTAATTGAAAGTTGCGATGTAGTAGTGACTGCTGATACGGGTGCATTGCATATTGCACTAGCTTTAAATAAACCTGTTGTCGCGCTTTTTGGACCTACAGATCCTAAGCTGTGGGGACCGTTGACGGGGAACTTTAAGGTTCTTGTTAATGATGAGTTAGATTGCTTAGGATGTCGTAAACGACGTTGTCCTAAGCCTGATCAATATTGTATGTCTGGTATTGAATCGGTACGCGTGAAAAAGGCAATTTTCGAATTAATAGGAGATAAACATGGCAAAGTTTAAAATTCAAAAAGGCTTATCCGATGCGGATATGATGAAAAACTTTAAAGATACTGAAAATTTTGAAGAAACAATGCTTGATAGAGAGCGTTCTGCTAAGAAACCTGTAGTACATCAAAGTCCAAAACAAAAGGAAGATGCATTCTATCGTGAATTCCTTACAGAGAAGGTAGAAACTTTAATTGGTAAAATGTTGCTCGATATTAAGATGGAATACTTCAAAGAAGGTGAGGGTGCATTCTCTATCCAAGTTAAACGAGATGGTAAAAATATCGTTCTTGAAACGGCACCAAAAAAGGTAAAACCTGAAAAATAATATAATAATAATTGCTTACTATAAGAACCTACCTATAAAAGGTAGGTTCTTTTGTATATTTATAAATCACAATAATACAGGTGCGTCATCAATAAAAGTGATGAGCTTATAAGCGTACCGATGATTATCGAAGTACTAGATTTATAAATACCGATATACTTTGGCGGATGGCCAATAATAACTAAAAATTATTGCGATATAAATTTTGGTTTCTCATTAAAAAGAGAAATTACAAAGAAATATAATTGATTAAAAATACATGTTAAATCCTAGCTTTTTAGCACTTTATTGTGATTTCTATCACGAAAAAATCATAATTGAATACATGAAATTATGAGTAAATAGCATAATGTGGTTGTTGACAAAGAATTCTATAAGTAGTCTAATATAAGTATGTCTTAACGATTGCTTGAGTATTTGCTCGTGTGAGCAAGTGCTATAAAAATCGTAAAAAAATAGGTATGAGATAGTTATGTAGTGGATGTATAAAATTACATGCATAAACTATTTCGATTTGGAGGATTAACATGGCTAAAAAATTAAGAATCTGCGAAACCGTTCTTCGCGACGGTCATCAATCTATTTTGGCAACACGCATGCGTTACGAACAAATGGAACCAGTGCTTGGCCTTTTAGATGAAATTGGTTATGAAGCTCTTGAATGTTGGGGCGGCGCTACTTATGACAGCTGTCTTCGTTTCTTGAATGAAGATCCATGGGAACGCCTTCGTAAATTGAAATCCAATTTGAAAAACACTCCACTACAAATGTTACTTCGTGGCCAAAACTTGTTGGGCTACAAACACTACTCTGATGATGTAGTAGAAGCATTCTGTAATGCAGCTGTAAAAAATGGTATTGATCGTATCCGTATCTTCGACGCATTGAATGACCCTCGTAACATGGAAGCTGCTATTAAGTACTCCAAAAAAGCAGGCGCACACGTTCAATCCGCTATGGTATACACAATCTCCCCAGTTCATACAACTGAAAGCTTCTTGAAAGTAGCTGAAACATTGGTAGAAATGGGTACAGATTCCTTATGTATCAAAGATATGTCCGGTTTGTTAGGACCTGCTGATGCATATGATTTGGTTTCCACATTCAAAAAACGTTTTGGCGAATTGCCAATCGACTTGCACAGCCATTTCACTTGTGGTCTTGCAAGCACTACATACTGGGAAGCTGCTAAAGCTGGTGTAGATATCATCGATACTGCTATCTCTCCATTCGCTCATGCAACTAGCCAACCAGCTACTGAAACTATGATCGAAATGTTCAAAGGCACTGAATGGGATCTTGGTCTTGACCTTGATAAATACATTCCATTAGTTGACCACTTCCGTAAAGTAAAACAACAAATCGCTGAAGAATTCAACTTGAAACCAGCTAGCGATGTAATCCCAGCTGTTCGTCGTTACCAAATTCCTGGCGGTATGTTGTCCAATACTCAAAACCAATTGAACGAAATGGGTATGGGCGATCGCTTCTTCGACGTTATGGATGAAATGCCACGCGTTCGTGAAGACTTGGGTTACCCTCCATTGGTAACTCCAACATCTCAAATCGTTGGTACAATGGCTATGATGAACGTTATGATGGGCGACCGTTATAAAATGGTTCCTAACGAAGTTAAAGACCTTGTACGCGGTAAATACGGTGCATTGCCTGGTAAAATTTCTGATGAAATCCGTCACACTATCATCGGTGATGAAGAACCTATCACTTGCCGTCCAGCAGATCTTATCGAACCTGAATTGGAAGGTTACCGTCAAGATTTAGCTTCCAAAGGCTACAATGGTATCACTGACGAAGACGTATTGACTTACGCTATGTTCCCAGAAGTTGCTATTAACTTCTTCGATGCAAATCGTCGTTAATCCAAATATTAAAAGAGGATTCCTATGGAATCCTCTTTTTTTATGTATAATAAGGCAATTGAAATATATATGAGTAGGGGAACTGTTTTGATGTTAATAATATAAGGTATAAGAATTTATTTTTTACAGATATAGCATTTTTATATTTAGAGATTTTATAAAAAATATAGAGGCTATTGAATAGGGCTTTATAAAACTTTATGTTTAATGTCCTAAAAATTACTTATAGTATGTTGATATAAGTTACCCGGATGCGTGTAATTTATATCAAAAACTTAAGAATAGTAGATAATAAAAGGCATACTGACTATATGTAATAACTGACAATTATAAACTAACAATGAAGAAAATATGAAAGTTAAATCACTTTTTTGAGCTTTTCACTTGCTTTAAGTATTAAAAATAGCGTAAACTATAAGAAGTATCTAATATTTATGATATTGAGGTAACCCTGTGAATTTACAAATACGGATTTGGATATCCAATGTTGTGCTCTTTGTAGTGCCTATTTTGATAGCAATTATCTTATTTTTGCTATACTTTACAGGTCTGCGCATATTGGCTAATGCCGGTTACTATTTGCGTATTGAGCAGGAACAACAGTTTAAAAGTGTCAGTCGAATCACTGAAACAATTACCTTTTATGGTTTAGAAAACAACTTAATAGATAGCTTAGTAAAGCCTAGCTATAGCTTACTCGATCCGAAGGAAGTATATGTAGAAGTATTAGATCAAGGCAATATGGTGTACAGCTATGGTAATCCTCAAATCTATAGTGCCTCTGCTATTGTTGGTCTTATTGATGTAAACCCTGAATTACAAGGTATCGTATATCAGTCCAATAATACTTTCGTATATGAAATGAGGAAATACGATGGGCGTCATGCTTACGTATATCATATTGCTATAAAGCGAGCTACTCATGGTAGTGACAGCTTGATGGAATCAGTTTCCTTCTATATTATTGTAGTGGCTATATTACTCTTTATTGTTACCTTCTTTGCTATTAACCGATTTGTTACACGCTTCATCATGATTCATGTTAAGAATATGACAATGTCCTTAGAAATGGCCAATCGTCAGATTGAAATGGAACAGGAGCAACAAAAAGAGTTACTAGCAGGGATATCCCATGATATTCGAACGCCGTTAACAGCTATTAAAGCGTATGCAGAAGGTGTTCGTGATGGTATTGCACCAACCGAAGAGCAACAAAAACGCTACATGGGAATCATTTTGAAACGTGCTAATGATTTAGATTCGATGTTAGAGGAGTTATTCCTTATTACCACATTGAATTACAAGAAAGAATCTCGTCCATCTGAACGAATTGAACTCGGTCAATATGTACGTGATTTTGTAGAAGATCATTTGGCTCCTTATCAAACAAGAGGTCTAGAAATTAAATTCCGTATAGCAGCGGAAAATGCTTTCATTAATGCAAACCCACAATTGTTACAGCGAGTTTTACAAAATGTCTTGAACAATAGTGCTAAGTATAAAATGGCCGATGTTGGTCATTGTGTTATTGATGTAACTAGTGATGATGATTTTGTATACTGTGTTATCAGTGATGATGGCCCAGGGGTACCACCAGAATCTCTAGAACGTCTAATGCGTCCATTCTACCGTGTAGATTCATCTCGTACGAATCCACAAGAAGGTAGTGGTCTTGGATTATCGATTATTCGTCGAATTATGGAAATCTTTGAAGGCCGAGTTGTGATTGAAAATGTAAGACCACATGGTCTACGTATTATATTAGAATTTCCTAAACAAGGAGAAGAATCATGAGTGAACATATCTTAATTATTGAAGACGATTTGGATATCGCCAATATTGAGCGTGATTATTTGATGGTGGCAGGTTATGATGTAACTATTATGACTAATGGTACTGAAGGTATTGAGGCTGCCTTAAATACTCCTGTAGACCTTATCATCCTTGATGTTATGTTGCCAGAAATGGATGGTTTTGAAGTTTGCCGCCAAATTCGTGACAAGGTTCGTGTACCAATTGTTATGGTAACAGCTCGTCTCGATGATATCGATAAAATCCGTGGTCTCGGCGTAGGTGCTGATGACTATATTGAAAAACCATTCTCTCCATCTGTATTGATTGCAAAAATCAAAGCTATGTTAGCACAATATAAGCGTTTAACAGAGCGTGATGCTATGGAAACCAATGCGATTCAATCTGGAGAAATCCGTCTTGATCCTAAGATGATGAAAGTTTGGGTAAACGAAAAAGAAGTTCACCTTAAAAAGAAAGAATTCCAGTTATTAGAATTCTTGATGCGCAATCGTGATATTGTATTTAGTAAAGAAGAATTATATTCTCGCGTTTGGGGGCTAGATTCCTATGGTGATTATGCAACAGTAGCGGTTCATATCAACCGTTTACGTGAAGAAATTGAAGATAATCCATCCGATAGTAAGCACATCATTACTGTATGGGGCGTTGGTTATAAATTTGTTTGATAACTGAAAAACACTTTCATATTACGCTCACGTTTTTGGTGGCTGTTGATAAAATATGAGTTTATAGGAAGTTATTATATAGATATAATCAAAGATTTAAAAATTGTTTATATACTTCCTTTGATAGTTTAGATATTCCATGTATACTTATCTAAGTAAGGCTGACTTTTGATTCTAGATAAGAAACAACTAAACTTCTCTCTCTTAATAAGTTCTCTCTCAACTTATCTAGATCACATATACTCTCTCTCAACAGTCCTTACACTCTCAAACTATATGCATAAAGGGCATTTGCTAGCGACGGCTAGTGAATGCCCTTTATGTTTTATATGATAGCTTTATATAGAGCTTTTTGTTCGTGTCATTTCTTTAACATTGAATTGTTCTTGAAAGATTGCTAGATACATATTGTTTATAGAAATTATATTTTTATAATAGATGTAATAAATTGTTATATTGCATTGTAAAGTGTTGCGTACTATAATAGGTTCATCAAAATCAATTTTATAAAATTGATTTTTGGTAAAAGTATGTATAATGCTATATTATATTGTTATTAAAGTGTTTATTTAATTACGATTAACACTTTCACTGATAATTAATATAGCCTTAAGAAGTGCTATAAGGAAATCATTAAGAAATGATATGAGGAGAAATGTATGAATTTTTCAAAATATAAGAAATCAATTATAGCCTGTGTGCTAGCCCTTGGTATTGGTGTAGGCGGTGGCTACTATTTCTTTGGTAGTCCTGTGACACATCAAACAACTGTGCGAGAACAAACAAAACAAAATAAACCGATTACAGATACACGTAATACGTATGTGGTACAAGCGGCTAAAGAATCTGGTCCAGCTGTAGTAGGTATTACTACACAAGTTTTCCAAAAAGATATTTTTAACCGTACCATTTATGCTGGAGAGGGTGTAGGCTCTGGTGTATTGATTGATAATGATGGACATATCGTAACAAATAATCATGTTGTCGCTGGTGCTAAAAATGGAGAGGTTACCGTATCTTTGTCTAATGGCTCTACCGTAACAGGTACAGTTATTGGTACAGATGCTCAAACAGATTTAGCTGTTGTTAAAATCGATCCTCCAAAGGATATTCAACCAATTAAAATAGGTGACTCTGATTCACTACAAGTAGGGGAACCTGCCATTGCTATTGGTAACCCATTAGGTCTAGAGTTTAAAGGTTCTGTTACATCTGGTGTAATTAGTGCTTTGGCGCGTACTATTGATGATCAAGGGCAACGATTCCCATTGATCCAAACCGATGCAGCTATTAATCCAGGTAACTCAGGTGGTGCTCTTATCAATGCAGACGGTGAATTGATTGGTATTAATAGCTCTAAGATTTCTAAAGAAGGCGTTGAAGGTATGGGCTTTGCCATTCCAATCAACTCAGCTATGACAGTTGTAGATTCTATTATTAAAAATGGTAAAGTTGTGCGTCCTTATATTGGTGTGTGGGCTGTAGATCGTCAAACAGCAGCACGTAACAATGTAAGTTATGAAGGCGAAGGCCTTCTCATTGTTCAACTTGATGCGAATGGTCCTGCAGCAAAGGCTGGTTTAGTAGAAGGGGATACAATTGCTCAAATTGATGGCAAGGATATTAGTACATTATTAGAATTAAAAGAGCAAATCGATGCAAAGAGCCCTGGCGATACAGTTTTAGTATCCTATACACATAACGGCAAAATGAAGAGTACACAGCTTAAATTAGGACAAGCATCTTCAAATTAAATACATGAGATCAAATAAAGCTTTTATAATTAAAGAATTTACTTTTGAATAGTCGGAAAATCCTCATCTTAGATGAGGATTTTTTTGTTATTGTCTTTAGACTGGTTCGCGACGTAGTCGCGAATCATAAAACCACCCGCTATGCGGGTGCGGCAACGAAAGTTATACAAAAAAATCACCTTGCTTAAGTATAATGTAGGTGTTCAAGCCGCATTATATGCAAAAGAAAGGTGATTTTATATGGC
>USAV01000006.1 GCA_900552715.1 uncultured Veillonella sp. | reverse complement strand
TTGTACACTATAGGCATAGAAATCTATAGTTATATCCTTTTATGGAGGTGCAAAATGCAACATACTGCATGGAAAGATTTTAACACAGGTGTGTGGGATAAAGCGATTGACGTACGCGACTTTATCCAAAGAAACTATGTTCCCTATGAAGGGGACGACTCCTTCCTAGTTGGTCCTACAGAACGTACTACAAAATTGTGGGACAAGGTAATGAAACTATACGAAGAAGAACGCGAAAAAGGTGGCATGCTTGATGCCGATACTTCCGTGGCTACACACATCACTGCGCATGCGCCAGGATATATCGACAAAGACCTTGAAACAATCGTTGGTTTACAAACTGATAAACCTCTAAAACGCGCTATGTTCCCTTATGGTGGCCTTCGTACAGCAAAATCTGCCATCGAAGAATATGGCTTCAAAATGGATCCTCAAACAGAGGACTTCTTCAAAAAACATCGTAAAACTCACAATGACGGCGTATTCGATGTATACACTCCAGAAATGCGTGCTGCTCGTACAGCGCACATCGTAACTGGCTTGCCAGATGCATATAGCCGTGGTCGTATCATCGGTGACTATCGTCGTATCGCATTATATGGTATCGACTACTTAATCGAAGAAAAGAACCAAGAATTCAGCATCACTATGGGTGATATGCTAGAAGACGTAATCCGTGACCGCGAAGAAATCAAAGAACAAATCCGTTCCTTGAAAGAATTGAAAGAAATGGCTGCGTCCTATGGCTACGACATTTCCGAACCAGCTAAAGACGTTCGCGAAGCTATGCAATGGATTTACTTCGGTTACCTTGGTGCCATCAAGGAACAAAACGGTGCCGCTATGTCCATCGGCCGTAACTCTACATTCCTTGATATCTACGCTGAACGCGACCTTCGCAATGGTACATACACAGAAGAACAAATCCAAGAATTCGTAGACCATTTCATCATGAAATTGCGCATGGTTCGCTTCGCACGTATCCACGAATACAACAACTTGTTCACAGGCGACCCTGTTTGGACTACTGAATCCATCGGTGGTATGGGTACTGACGGCCGTACATTGGTTTCCAAAATGTCCTTCCGTTACCTACATACATTGACTAACCTTGGTCCTGCTCCAGAACCAAACCTCACTGTATTATGGTCCCCTCGCATGCCTATCGGCTTCCGCCGTTTCTGTGCGAAATTATCCATTGAAACTTCTTCCATCCAATACGAAAACGACGAATTGATGCGTCCTAACTCTGGTGATGACTACGCTATCGCATGTTGTGTATCCCCAATGCGTATTGGTAAAGAAATGCAATTCTTCGGCGCTCGTTCTAACCTAGCAAAATGCTTGCTTTACGCGATTAACGGTGGCGTTGACGAAAAACTTAAGAAACAAATCGGTCCTAAATACCGTCCTATTACATCCGAATACTTAGACTTTGACGAAGTATGGGAAAAATTCGACGACATGATGGAATGGTTGGCAGGCGTATATGTAAACGCATTGAACATCATTCACTACATGCATGATAAATACGCTTATGAAAAACTAGAAATGGCATTGCATGACCGCAAGGTAACTCGTTGGTTCGCAACTGGTATTGCTGGTTTATCCGTAGTAGCTGACTCCTTGTCCGCTATTAAATACGCTAAGGTAAAACCTATTCGTGACGAAAACGGCATCGCTGTTGATTTCGAAATCGAAGGTGAATTCCCTAAATATGGTAACGATGACGATCGTGTAGATAGCTTGGCTTCCATGGTTGTTTCCACATTCATGAACAAGGTGCGTAAACACCCTACATACCGTCAATCCGTTCCTACTATGAGCTTGTTAACAATTACTTCTAACGTAGTATATGGTACTGCAACAGGTTCTACACCAGATGGCCGTAAAGCTGGTCAAGCTTTCGCTCCTGGTGCCAACCCTATGCATGGTCGTGACTCTCACGGTGCCGTAGCTTCGTTATCTTCCGTTGCAAAAATGCCATGGCGCGATTGCTCTGACGGTATTTCCAATACCTTCTCCATCGTTCCAGACGCATTAGGTAAATCTGGTGAAACATTTGTATCCGTAGGCGATTTTGATATTGAGTTAGACCCTTCTCAATTGCCTAACAGCAATACAAACTTCGCTTGCAGCGAACCAAATGTTACTATAGAGGAAGATAAATAATCTTCCGCCGTATTGTATGCTTTCACCGGCATCAGTACTCATATTTTGGTTGAAAGGAGGAATACCCATGAGCAACCAACAACAAGTGGATAACTTGGTAGAATTATTGGATGGCTACTCCCAAAAGGGCGGTCACCATTTGAACGTTAACGTGTTCACTCGTGAAACATTGTTAGACGCTCAAAAACATCCTGAGTTGTACCCTCAATTGACTGTTCGTGTATCTGGTTACGCAGTACACTTCAACAAATTGACGAAACAACAACAAGATGAAGTTATTTCCCGTACATTCCATCAACAAATCTAATCGAGGTTTTCTATGACAGGACGTATTCATTCACTAGAAACGATGGGTACGGTTGATGGTCCAGGCATGCGCATGGTGGTTTTCCTTCAAGGATGCCCCATGCGTTGTGCCTATTGCCATAATCCAGACACGTGGAATGAAGAAAGCCAAGAAGCTAAGTTCATGACCGTCGAAGAGATTTGGGAGCAATACGAACGTAACCGTCAGTTTTATACGAACGGTGGCATTACTGTCACAGGTGGGGAAGCATTGATGCAAATTGACTTTGTCATCGAGCTTTTCACATATTTTAGTGAAAGAAACGTCCATACCTGTTTAGATACAAGTGGAATTTGTTTTGATCCCCACCAAGAGGTGGCATACCGTAAGTTACTGAGCGTAACGAGTCTCGTCATTTTGGACATTAAGGACATCGACCCTACTGTCCATAAATGGCTAACCGCACAGCCTTTAGAACCAATCCTTCAATTCGCAAAACTGACAGCTGATGTAAATGTGCCGATTTGGGTGCGTCACGTGGTGGTACCTACTATTACTGACAATGCAGATCGTCACTATAGGCTAGGCTTTTTCTTAGGCTCATTACGCAACTTACAAGCCGTCGACTGTTTACCATATCATGTAATGGGTGTTGCTAAATACAAGGAATTAGGTATCACTTACCGACTTGATGCCATCCCGGCCGCTACAAAGGATTTAGCTGCCAAAGCGAGCAAAACCGTTGTAGAAGGCATAAAAGCATATCGTAGACATTGGTGGAGTCCCATCAAAACACCAACTAATCATAATCAAGTTTGAGGATAACTACCTCCCTTGATATATATACTATATATATTAAAAACTTGATCTATGATCTAGCCCTAAACGAAAATAACCCCTGACCACACAACCGGTCAGGGGTTATTTGTCTATCTATTAAGAGACAACATTAATAGGTTCACCTTTCAAAAAGGCTTGTACATTATCTCGAATAATGCCTACCAAGCGTTGACGTGTTTCAAGGCCTTTCCAGCCCATGTGAGGTGTAATAATAACATTATCAAGTGTATAAAGAGGGCTATCCTCAGCTGGAGGTTCTACCTCTTGTACATCAAGACCAGCACCATGAATGCGTTTAGCTGCTAGAGCTTCACATAAATCCGCTTCATTAATAAGTCCACCACGGCCGGTGTTAATAATAACAGCAGATGGTTTCATCTTAGCGATTGTATCCTTATTAATCATATGTTTAGTTTGCTCATTCAATGGGCAATGTAAGGTAATATAATCACTTTGTTCCAGTAATTCATCAAGACTTACATAACGAATGCCATCTCCATCAGCCTTTGGCGTGCGTGTATGAACCAAGATATTCATACCCAGTGCTTTTGCAACTTTAATCACTTCCATGCCGATATGACCAGCACCAACAACACCTAGTGTTTTACCATTCACTTCTGTATGGCTCACTTGTAGATATTTTGTAAAATTACTACGGTCACCTTTAGCAAGCATACCGATTTGTTGCTGCATAGTAGATGCAAAATTGAGAAGCATCATAATCACAGTATGTGCCACACGTTCCGTGCTATATGCAGGGATATTGCACACTGTAATTCCTTTTGCACGCGCCGCATCAAGGTCGATATTATTATATCCAGTACCCGCTTCTACGATAAGTTTCACTGAGTCAGGGAATTGTGAAAGTAGCTCCGCCCCTACTGGCAATTCTTTTGTTACCACCACACGAGCCCCTTGAATGCGTTCAATAAGTTCTGCATTAGTGCTATCGTCATACACCTGTACATCATTTGATAAAACAGAAAAATCTAGTAAATGATCGTAGTTCATCTTGCCTGCATTAACTACCACAACTCGTTCGTTCATCATATCCTCCTAACAATTTATATTATAGGTGAAAGTATTTTATGCACTAATTATACTACAAAACACTATATATTATATGTTATATTCATCATAGCCTTTACAGATTAGGACTAATCTCCAATAGAACATGAAAGTGAATGAAAATTTAGCATAAACTTTCACAAAAACTATTGTTTAATTCCCTAAAAGTTATACAATAAAAGTAATGTATTTTAGGAGTGAAATTATCATGAGACCAACATATTTAACGATTGATACAAGCTTGGTTCGCGAGAACCTACGCAAAATAAAAGACAGCCTCCCAGAATGGAGTACATCCACAGCTGTTATCAAGGCCAACGGCTATGGTCACGGCAGCGTTATGATGGGACGTATTGCTGTTGAAGAAGGTTATGAATCCTTAGCTGTCGCGATTCCGGAAGAATCTGTACCACTTCGCAATGCTGGCATTATGGTTCCTATTTATCTATTGGGCCTTACGAGACCACAATCCTTTGAACTTGTAGCGGATACCAATTCCATTCCTGCTGTTTGCGAATCCACAGATTTAGAAGCTCTCAATAAGGTGGCTGACAACCACGATATGATTATCCGTGTCGCCGTAGCCGTTGATACAGGCATGCATCGTATAGGCATTAAACCAGAGGATGCGGTGGAATTCATTAAGCGCGTTGAATCCTATCCAAATCTTGCAGTAGATGGATTCTTTTCACACATGAGCAATGCCGATGCAGCAGATCAAAGTCACGCACATGGGCAAGCACAAAAGTTCCATACAATGGTGGACGAAATCCGCGCCTTTAGACCTGATGCGGACTATCGCTTCTCCTTGGCAAACAGCGCCGGTCTATTATCCGTAAAGGATAGTCTATTCACAGATGCACGACCAGGTATCATCCAATACGGCATCATGCCATCTCTAGATGTGCCAAACCGATTAGGTCTCAAACCAGTCCTGTCCTTCCACAGTGAAGTCGTACACGTGCAACATCTCGAAGCAGGCGAAGGCATTGGTTATGGTTCTACCTATATTACTCCAGAGCCGATGACAATCGCTACTATTCCTGTAGGCTACGCCGACGGTTATCCACGCAGCCTCTCCAATCGTGGTACCGTCCTCATCCAAGGTACCCGTTGCCCTGTAGTAGGACGTATTTGCATGGACCAATTCATGGTGGCTGTACCTGATACGATTACAGTTAAACCAGGCGACAAGGTTGTACTATTAGGTTCTCAAGGTCATGAAAGCATCTCTGCCCTTGAAATCGCAGCCCTCGCCTCCACCATTCCTTATGAAATCTTCTGTGGCTTCTCTGATCGCGTGCCACGACAATACATATAACACAAAAAGGATGACATTGATGATTCCAATGTCATCCACAAAAGTAAAAGCACCATCGAAAAATTCGGTGGTGCTTTTTTTCTCCTATACCATACACATATGGATTGTGTGTGTTGTGTGTGTTGTGTGTATTGTGTGTTGTGAGAGAGATATTTATATACATCATGTATATACTTATGAATTGGGAGGGAACCCTTCATAAAGAGGCCCTAAGGCGACAGACGGCATAGGAGAGAGTCAATGTATGTCTGAACCACCAAAGGGCCCGCATCTGGGTGCACTGGGAGATGTATGCACCCCAATGCGCCGATGGGATGGCGCGATGTATGTGTATTGGTATAGTAGATTATTTATGAGCTTTATCTGCATTTTCAGCCTTTACAGCTGGAACAGATTGAGCTTTTTTGTTGGATTTTACGACCTTAGTTGTTTTATGGTCTTTTTTATCCGCTTTTATAACCTTTGTTGTTTTTACATCCTTTTTATCTGCTTTTGCAACTGCAGGAGTTGTATCAGCATCCATGGACACAGCTGCAGGGTTTGCTACAGCAGGAACTACAACAGGTTGTGCATTTTCGTTTACTACAGGTTTTGCAGCTTCAGCTGTTGCAGGTTTAGTAGCCTCAGCTGTTGCAGGTTTAGCAGCTTCAGGTGCTACAGGTCTAGCAGCTTCAGGTGCTACAGGTTTAGCAGTTTCAGTCACTACAGGTTTAGTATTTTCATTTGCTACAGGTTTAATAGCTGCAGACACATCAATTTTTGGTGCTGTTGCTTCTTGTTTTACTACTGGTGCAGTTTGTACTGCTTCTTTTACTACCGGCACAGGTTGTACTTGTGGGGCTTCTGCTGCATAAGCAACTACGCTAGTGCCTAATACACCAGCTACTGCCAATGCAAGGCTAGTTCTTACGATAGATTTCTTCATCATGTCCTCCTAAGTTTCAAATAGTTAATTGCATATAAGCTATGGAATATAACCTATGTACAATCACATCTGTTTACCACCTAGGCCTATGGCGGCTAACTGAGACCATCTTAGCCACCGCGTATGAGATGCAAATTAAGATATCAGAACAGCTCAATTTATTGCATGAAATATATATGAATTTTCGGCTAAATTTCTATAGAATTTTTACAAATGTGATTCATGAATCATCAATTCATATTATGTCTGCTGATTTCTGTGAAAGCCCATAGCATGCAACATTTCCCATATTATTAAATACTAATTTTTTCAATATGACCCACAGCTAGATCATTCATGAGTAAATTTTTAGAAAAAATACTATATTTAGCTACCAAAAAGCTACCAATAGATTTGTAATTTTTAAAAAATAAATTTGAAATACTGGTTAGTAACTCTTGCGAGTTTTCCCTATTTATTGCTCGCAATATAAATTGAAAATAGGCATGGAAAAGACGATAGATTTTTTATTTCTATCGTCTTTAATACTTTATATTCCCTTCGACAAACTTGAAGTTGTTTACTTACAGTACTCCTCTATTTTGTAGCTATATTCTTTTAGAAGTCCCCGTGAATAAATCTTTTTATTTTTTGAATCTCTAACTTCTTTCCAAATAATAGATGCTACTTTTAATTTATTCGAATAATTACAACTACATTCATCTGCACAAAAATCCTTAAAAAATTGATTCCATTGACAAACCGAATTGTCATACTTTGCATAATCTGATTCACCATAATATACTTTCAGCAAATCTCCAATTGTAAAGCTTGTATTTTTTTCACTCTTTACTTTTCTCCAGGCAGTAGCCATATCAGCATTAAATTTAAATCGTGAAACACCTATTAAATCAGAGAAATATTCTCTAAACTTCGTATTAAAGGAAAAATTACATTCAAGTAATGGTGTATCTAAAGTAATAGTTTCCACTTGCCTTCTTCTATTTTTTATTGATGATTTTTTAATTAAATTGCCTTTAAAATACTGCTCAATAATATGATTGAGTTCTTGTTTTGTCCCCCTATATTCTAATCCTAATGATTTACATATTTGTGAAAGTTCATCACGATACCAATAATATTTATTAAATTCATCAAATGATGAAATTTCATCAAACTTGGGTCTACACGCTTTCAATCTTTTGTCTCCTTAAGTTTAAGATACAGCATTTACAGATGTGCCTATTGTAAAAGTTGCTAATACGGTTACTAAAATAACGTTCTATACATATTATTCTCTCTTTTTTATCCTGTAGATTCTATTATTCTCATTATACATAAAACAGCATTATTACTAAAGAAAAAGAGCTATACCCCATACATTCGCTACAATGTGAATGTATTAGAGATATAGCTCTTTTAATTTTGAAATTTGATGCAGGACTACTTAGTCATCCTTGTGTTCCATAGATTTAGGCAATGTCAAAATCAATAGAGCTGCAAGGAACATACAAGCGCCCATTACATAGTAACCATAAGTAAAGCTGCCTGTATGACCATTGATGAAACCAAGCATGTAAGGACCTACCCAGCCCCCCATGTTACCAGAGGAGTTAATAAGGCCCATCGCCCCTGCCGCAGCAGCACCAGATAAGAAGGTTGTTGGCATTGTCCACCATACACCCATGCCACCGTAAACGCCTACAGCAGTTAAGCAGATAAAGAATAAACTAATTTCTGGAGATGGACTATGTGGTGTTGCTAAGAAGCCAATAGTACCAATGAACAATGTAGTGGCAACATGCCAACGTTTTTCATTGCGCTTTTCAGAGGAATAACCACAATATACTTGTACAAGTAATGCAGCAGACATGGGAATCGCAATAGACCATGCTACTACGCTTGGTGGCCAACCAGATAAGCTTTTAAGAACTTGAGGCATCCAGAAGCTAAAGCCCCAGAAACCAATAACCCATAAGAAATAGATTAATGCTAAACGCAATACTTTTGGATCTTTCAAAGCTTGCCATGTAGTATATTTCTTTACAGCTTGCTTTTGTTGTTCTTCTTTTTCAAGTTCAGCCTTGATATAGGCTTTTTCTGTATCAGTTACCCAAGATGCATGATCTGGACGTTCTTTCATCCAGAACGCAAAAATGAAAGCAAAGATAACAGCTGGAATAGCTTCAACGATGAAGAGTGTGCGCCACCCATGAAGGCCAAAGAATGTTGTATCAAGTAAGATACCTGCCAATGGACCACCGATGATATTAGAGAACAATAAAGATGTTAACATCAAGGAGATTGCCTTTGCACGTTCCTTTGGCAAGAACCAATTTGGAATGAGTAACGAATAAATTACAGGATATAAAGAGGCTTCACATAGACCAAGAAGGAATCGATAGATATAAAACTCCAACTCTGTGGTCATCGTCGTCATAAGAATACATACTAGGCCCCAACTAAACATAATACGCGCTACCCAATGCATAGCATTACAGCGAGCAGCGATTAGGGATGCAGGGACTTCAAATAAAACATAGCCTATAAAGAAGATACCGGCGCCCATACCAAATACCTCTGGTGTCAACCATGGTAAATTCTCCTTCATGGTCAAGCCAGCATAGGCAATATTTACACGGTCCAAAAAGGCAATAATAGAAACAATAAATAATGGCAAGACTACGTGTAGCATACGACGCTTCGTAAAGTCTTTAAAATCAATAACCCCACTTTGAGGCTCTGGTGTAGATGAGTTCATATAATTCCTTTCTACTACTTAAGATATTACATACCTTATTATCTTAAGTAAACAAAAGTCCTCTGTCAATGGAATTATATAGAATATAGAAATAACAAATAGGAATAGTGAAATCAAAACAATAGCATCTAAAAATAGAAAAGGTATATTCACAAAGAGTGACTGTATAAAATAAAAAAGCACTTTATAGTATAATGCTGTCTCCATTATAAGATAACAAAATACTATAAAGTGCTTTCATATTAATTTGTACTAACTGGATCATAATCAGCAGGCACAGGAGCAACGATACTTACAAAGATAATATCTTCTGTTCCAGTATTTTTTGCACCATGACATTCACCCTTTTTAGATACTATAACTTGTCCCTTTGTAAAAGGCACCTCTGTATCAGGCGTTGGATAAAATACCCCCTTACCTTGCAATATAACCCATATATCATCAGAGTTATGATGGTAATGCTTTGGTAAGGTTTGCCCAGGTTTAATAACCCATACTGAGCCACCTGTGGAATCAGTTTGATAAAATGGAGTCCTAACAGCTTTCTCCAAACTTTCAACTTTCACAAGTTCCATGTCAAAAATACGTTGATTACTCATAATGCTCACACCTTTCATCGATTAACAACTAACGAGTACCCGATGCATATTCTCCCATATTAATATCTATAACAGTTCGAACAGGTTGAATTAAGGAGTCCTCATACTGAACCGCCCATTTAATATCTGGATTCATATCTCCATTTTCTAAGCCTGCAATCGTTTGCCCGTCATCAATAGGATTATCGTGCTCAAAGATATAATACAATACACTATACGCATGATTTACAATTTCATCGGGGTTCATACCGTGAAAGTGATACTGCAAATCAGGGTAGAATAAGGTGTTCATACCTATCGTATCAACCATCATGTCATCTGTGCCTTGAATGCTAAAATATCGCACATTTACGGCATAATAAATAAAACGTGTTACAGCTTTATCAGGATGATTTTCAATGGTTTCTCGACTTAAGAACTTACGAGATGGACCAAAGACAACGGCCTTACAGGATGGATATAACTCTAACAACGCATCTACATATTTCACGAGCATATCAGCTCGTTCTTTAGGCTCTAAACCAGACGCTAACATATCGGTAGCAAATACTCTATATTGGCACTCATCTAGCAACTCGTCTACATTTGGACAATCCCACACCTGGCTACGTTCAAAATCATCGAGTACAGGTTTATCGATTTTCTCACAATTCGTCACCATTAAAGTCGGTGGAACATCAGCATCATTATCCTCATAATGAACCTTATAATTCTGAGGCGCAAAACCAGCAGATTCAGTGCCATAACTAAAGCAATCAATAGTTCCTAAATGCTTTGTGAATACCTCTACCATTGTATCTCGATTAGGCATATCACACTGCTCCGGCATTAATAACTCAACGAAAAACAATCCGCCAGGACGAACTGAATTATCTGTTAAATCCTGTTTAAATACTTGGCTCATATGCTCTCTCCTATAGATAAAACGTAATATAAAACACCTCCTTTACCTTATAGTATATCGTATATTCATCTATACTACAATTACTCAAGCAACATTTTATATACATAAAAGACCCTCTCTATGAGTCCAAAGACTATAGAGAGGGTCTTTATATTATCTAATCAGCATGGGATATGAGACAGCAGCGAAACCGTTACGGTTTCTACCGGACTCTCATCACTACTCAATTATAGAGGTTTGCGAACCACGTCGATGATAGAGCCATCGCGGTATTCTACGATTGCGATGATGTCTTCGTCTTTGTCAGATACAGGGATATCTTGTGGTTTACCAACTAAGTCGAATGCTAATTGTTGTAATTCTTCAATTGTGTAGATAGGCAAGTTGCTATCTTTGAAGCGTTCAATCAAATCAGTACGAGCTGGGTTGATTGCGATACCGTATTCAGTAACGAGTACGTCAACGGAGGAGCCTGGTGTAATTACAGTTGCAACTTTGTCACGGATCATTGGCAAGCGGCCGCGGATCAATGGGCAAGTAATAACTGTGCATTTAGCACCTGCTGCTGTATCGGAGTGACCGCCAGAAGCGCCCATCAATACACCGTTGGAGTCAGTCATTACGTTTACGTTGAAATCAAGGTCGATTTCAGTAGCACCAAGGAATACTACGTCTAGGTAGTTTGTAGTGCAGTCAGTCCATGGGTTAGCGTACATGGAAGCGGACATTTCGATGTGTGCAGGGTTTTTATCCAAGGATGCAGCTGCAGTAGTATCGAATGTTTGAGTATCGTAAATAGCACGAATCAAGCCTTCTTCAAGCATACCAGTCAAGATACCAGTAGCACCGCCGATAGCGAAGCCACCTACTTCACCACGTTTGCGAAGTTTTTCAGCAATGAATTTCGCTACAGTCAATGGTGCACCACCAGCGCCCAATTGGAATACGAAACCATCTTTAATAATGCCAGCTTGATCAAGGAATTCACCAGCTAATTCAGCAATTTTGATTTGGATAGGGTTTTTAGTGAAACCTACCGCACCAGAAGCGATACCTTCTGGATCACCAATGCTTTCAACCTCAACAACATAATCTACATCAGTTTGAGGAATTGCATAGTTGTGTACATAGTCAACTAAGTTATCAGTGATGATAACAGTTGTGTCTGCATAGTGGGAATCAACTTTAGCATAGCCAAGAGCACCACATGCGGATTTACCCAAACGACCAGTAGCATTACCGCGAGGGTCAGCTGTAGGAGCGCCCATGAAAGCTACGTCAATATGAACTTCGCCAGATTCGATAGCACGAGCACGACCACCGTGGGAACGAATTACTACAGGGCTTTTTAATACGCCTGGGTTTTGAGTTAAGAATTTACCAAGACGATCGCGCAAGCCAGATGTTTCGATAGCTGTTACAGTACCATCTTGAATCATTTCTACCAAGAATTCATGGCATGGGGACAAGGAAGAAGACGCGATTGTAATGTCTTTAATGCCTTTTGCTTGAACGCGTTCCATAACCATTTTCATTACATAGTCGCCATTGCGCAAGTGATGATGGAAGGACAATGTCATGCCATCTTTTACGCCAGCTTTTTCGATTGCTTCATCGATAGAAGCAAGTACTTTATTTGTACCAACACGGCTCATGTGTACAGGTTTACCTGCGCGATGAGCTTTAGGTTCAATTGCGAATTCACCTTGATATACTTCGCGACCTTCTAGTGCTGGGATATTTGTTGGGATATCGCGACCTACTTTATTTAACATCGTATTCTGCTCCTTCCTCTAATTCAACTTTAATGCCTGCTGCACGTGCTTTATCAACTACGCGTTGTGCACGAACTACGATAGGACCATCGATCATTTTACCATCTACGGAGATTACGCCTTTATTATTGCGCAATGCATCTGCATAGCTGTTCAATACTTTAACAGAATGAGCGATTTCTTTTTCGTCAGGAGTGAATACTTCGTGGATAATTTTGATTTGGCTTGGGTGGATACAAGATTTGCCATCGTAGCCCAAAGCTTTAATGAATTCAACTTCTTCGCGGAAACCTTGTGGGTCTTTCACGTCGGAGAATACAGTATCGATTACGCGGATACCTGCTTCGCGTGCTGCATGAAGGATTGTTTGACGAGCGAACAACAATTCAACAGCTGGTTTATGTTTACCTGTACGAAGGTCAGCACGGTAGTCTTCAGCGCCAAGAGCGATAGCAACTACGCGAGGGCCGTGACAGATTTCGCGAACATTGTACAAGCCACGAACGGATTCGATGGCTACGATAATATTAATAGTGCCTTCTGGCCAGCCGTTAGCTTTTTCTACTTCTTCGATTTTCTTCGCTACGATTTCAACTTCAGACACGTCTTCAGTTTTAGGTAAACGAATCATATCAGGTTTAGCTGGAACGATTACATCAAGATCGTCATAGCCATAAGGAGTTTGTGTAGGATGGTTGATACGAACAACAGTTTCTGCACGGAATTTACGAGATTTCAATGCTTCTGCAGTTAAAAGACGAGCTGTGTCTTTTTCTGTAATAGGCACGGAATCTTCGATATCGATCATGATGGAGTCAGCACCGTGAATATCAGCACTGTTAATCATTTTAGGTGTATTACCTGGTACGAACATCATGGAACGAGACAAGCGTTTTTTAGCAGCCTCTGTTAATGGATTTGTTTTAACTTCTGGGAATGTTTTATCGTTAGCCATTATGCTTTGCTCCCCCTTTCCAATGCGCCTAATACGCGAGCTTTAATTGTGTAATCCCAAGCATTTTTGTCTTGTACGATTACTTTTACGCCATCAAAACCAGCTTCTTTTACTGTGTTTAAGATAACGGATTTAATTTGGTCGCCGTATTGGCGGATAACTTTGGATGTTAATTCAATTTCGATACCGCTAGCAATCGGTTCAACCGTTACTAATGCATCATTTTTTTCGTCGAAGCCAGCTTGTGCAGCTTTTACTAATTGTGCCATGTTGCATCCTTTCACTAAAAAATATATCAAATGGCAAAGACCAGACGTGTCGCGAATGTCTGGTCCGTGCCGCTAAAACAATGTTGATTATAAAATTATATGGTGATTAAATCATACCGATGAAAGTCCACCAAGGAATACCTACTACAAAGAGTAGAATCCAACTCAATACTGCTAAGATTGCACCAGCAGTCCACCAATCTTTCAAGTTATTGTAACCTGCAGAGTAGATGATTGGACCAGGGGATGCACCGTAGTGAGTTACGAGACCGCCAAACGCATTTGTTGCAAGCAATACTAAACCAAACATAACAGGGTTAACACCAGCTGCCATACCTACAGTTAAGAATACTGGAAGCATAGATGCAATGTATGCAGTACTGGAAGCAAATAAGTAACGAATGACTACGCTAATAGCAGAAAGAATTAAAACAACTACGAGTGGAGATACATCGAGTGCCAAGTTTGCTTGCATAAATGCTGCAAGCCAAGCAAAGAATTTAGCTTTTGTTAAAGCAGTGGATAAACCAAGGATAGCACCGAACCAGATGAATGTGTTCCAAACAGCTTTAGTTTGAACCATGTCATCCCAAGTGATGATACCAGAAAAGAACACAATAGTCATAGCAACTAATGCTACTGCTGTAGGACTCAAATCAAAAGCAATAGCTGGGAAAAAATATCCAATAGAAGGCCATGCCCAACCAAGAAGAGCAAGAATGAATACAACAGCCAAGATTTTTTCAGATGTTTTCATAGGTCCTAACTTAGCAAGGCCCTCAGCAGCTAATTTCTTATTGTCAATTTTTACTGCTTCAGGACGGTCGATCCAATAACCTACAAGTGGTACGAAGATCAACATTACAAGACCAGGAAGAGCTAAGGCCACAGCCCATTCAACCCAGTTCATGTTAAGACCAGTGATTTTAGTAACAAAGTCCAAAGCCAACACGTTTGGAGCCATAGCTGTTAAGAACATGAAGGATGTAATTTTTGTTACGAAATAACCATTCATCAAGATGAAGGAACCACCGCGTTTGGCAGTATCGCCAGGATAAGAACCGATGGATTCAGCAATGGATAAGTTAATTGGATATACGATACCAGCTGCACGTGCTGTGTTAGAAGGTGTTGCTGGAGATAATACTAAATCAAGAAGTGCTGTTACATAGCCAAGACGTAACACAGTAGAACCAAATGCATTAATCAAATGGTACGCAACACGGTGACCAAGACCAGTTTTACCAAACGCTACGCTCAAGGAGAATGCTGCGATGATCATCCACAATGCAGTGGAGCCATAACCTACCAAGATATCTTTTGCATTGTCTAAGAATAATGCAGATGCAGATAATACAGCTAATAAAATAATTTGAATTGGGTAAGGTTTTAAAATCAAACCTACGATACCTGCAATGTAGAAGCCTAAGAGGCGCCACGCCGTATCAGTGAGCCCATCTGGTGGAGTTGTAAACCAGAGGACAACAGGGATTAGCACAATAAGTGCTAGTTTTAAGAATTTTTCCATGTTTCTTCCTTTCTTAAAAACATAGGCATGTAATCATCCTAACACTACCCCAGAAATTCGTGATACGCGACTATCAGCTATTGAACTCTAGGAGTTTTTGTCTACACTCATTATATATGCTTAAAAGAATTATGAATAATAGATTACCTTTATAGGGGTTATAAAAACTTTTATATCTACCATTCATACTTTTTATGCATTTTGAGCATAGATTTGCAGCCCCAAATGAAAAAAATGCATGTATACGTCCCCAAAGGGGGTATACATGCACTTACATGGTCCTGCCTGGCTCTTTCGAGACACCTTTATTATGACTTATTATATCGAAAAAGTCTAATACTGAAATAGCATGAATAGACGTTTACAAAGCCTTATATAGACTCAATCTGTATAATCTATTCTTTATATTCTCTAAAAATACTATTATCTACAACAGTATGTTTTTTATAATAGTCGCGAACATACTCAATAAATGTTTTAACCACTACAAGATTTTCTGCATCCTTTGTGTATACCATGTTGGTATCACGAGTAATATATGTGCCATCTTTACTACGCAATGGACTTACATAGATATCTCTATCCTTGCAAGATCCAAGGCCCATATAGGTCAGAATCGACCAACCGAGCCCTGCGCGCACAAAGTGGCGACATGTACTCATAGAGTTTACATCCATGGCAACACTAGGTGGTTCTTCAAAATGTTCTGCACACCAAGTTTCGATAATATTAGCTACCGATGCATCAGTCTGATACTTGATAAATGGTACCTTCTCAAGGGATTCAGGTGGTACTAATTCTTTGTAAACCAAGCAGTATGGTTCCTCTAATAGTAGCTCAGACTTACCAGACACATCATAACCGCCACGAGCAAAGGCAACCATACAGTCACCAGTATTAAACATTTTTACCACTTGATGGCTGAAAGCCGTCTTAACTTGTATATGCACATCCGGATACAGTTCGCGGAAAGATCGTAACAAGGCGGGCAATTCATAGTCTGCAAAGTTGATAGATGACGCAATTTTCAAGGTTCCTTGAATCTTACCAGAAGCGGAGTTCATAGCATTTTCTAAAGCCTCTTGATCTTGCATCATTCTTTTACAGTAGTCATAGAAAATCTCGCCTTGCGCCGTAAGGGCAATCCCTTCAGCAGTTCGCAACAACAGAGAATGGCCCAAGGCTTTTTCCATATGGCGCAACCGATAGCTTAACGCCGGTTGCGATAAAAATAATTTTTCTGCAGCCCTTGTAATATTCCCTTCATCCACAACGGTTACAAAGGTTTGCCATTCTCTATCGTCCATACAATCTCCTTTTATCGCTTATTACCAAAGATGCGCAATAAGGATAAGAATAAGTTAATGAAATCTAAGTATAGGCTCAAAGCACCTGTGATTTCAATGCGATCTAAAATGGTTTCATCCTCCAAGAGCGCTACTTGTGTCACATTGTTTTTAATGCGGTTCACATCGATAGCTGTAAAGATGGAGAATACTACAACCCCTACATAACCTAGAACTAAGCTAACAGTGTCACTAAAGCCACTGAGTACAGCCCAGTTAAAATAACGAGCCCCTATCATCACAAAAGATACGATGATCATACCAAGTAAGGCAGCCATTACATATGGTGTTAGGGATGACAAATTACGTTTCGTAGTAGCCCCTACGATAGCAAAACCAATGAAGAAGGCAAGCGTACCGATTAGCGCAGGAATAACTACTTCAAACACATTATATCGCAAGGATATAAGTGTCAACGTAAGACCATTCAATGCACTATAGAGGAAGAACATTCCTTTCAAGGTCATAACATTAGCCGCATACGCACGCGCACTGAATAGGAATACTACGCCAAGCTCAACTAATAGGATAATATTAAAGTTTTGGTACGCAAAGCGTAGCCAATCAGGATTTGCCAATGCCGCTATACCAACGCCGATAGTCGTAAGTAAGCCTACAACCATCCACAAGAAAGAGCCTTTTAATCGTTGGGATACGATACTTTCAACCTGTGCAACCTCAGCTGCAGTAGGTCCTGTTACATTATATGGATTCATACTATCCCTCCTTATTTAATTATGACTTATAGAGATTATCGAGCATTTGCAATGCCTGCAAATACCTTGCCACGTTCACCGTCGATTGTTACTTCTTGACCTTCTAAAAGTACTTCATGAGCATTTTTAGCGCCTAAGATAACGGGGATACCATAGGTAATGCCCGCAATAGCACTATCAGAGGTATAACCATCTTCAACAGCGATAATGCCACCTGCACGTTTTGCAACAGCCATCAATTCAGGTTCCATAGTACCTACAACGAGGATGTCGCCGTCTTTGAAGCTTTCATAATTACCTTTATGATTAGCCGCAACGAATACATTACCTGTTACGGATTTACGTAAAATACCATTACCAGACAAGAGCACTTGGCCCGCGATGTGAACGCGAATCATGTTTGTAGTACCAGTTGCACCGGATGGCACACCAGCGGTAACAACTACAAGATCACCAGACTCGATAGCACCAGTGCCAAGAGCACCTGTAATAGCTTGTTTTACCATTTCATCAGAGTTGATGATTTCATGGCCTTTGATAGCCTCTACGCCCCAGCACAATTGCATACGACGAATTGTTTCTTCATGAGGTGTAACAGCAATAATTTTACAATCTGGACGATGACGTGCCACACTAAGTGCAGTATGACCAGATTCAGTACATGTCAAAATTGCAGCAGCCCCAAGGTTTTGAGCAATACGCACACTCGCTAAACATACGGCACTAGTAGTAGTCATGTCATCATCTTGGCGAGCACGGCTCTTGCTGTCGTAAATAGACGCTTTTTCTGTTACCTCTGCAATGCGAGTCATAGTCGTAACTGCTTCTACAGGGTAAGCACCGTTTGCCGTTTCACCAGATAGCATGATGGCATCTGTGCCATCCAAAATGGCATTGGCTACGTCACTTGCTTCCGCACGTGTAGGACGTGGATTTTGAATCATAGATTCAAGCATTTGTGTAGCCGTAATAACTGGTTTACCCAAGTTGTTACATTTTTCGATCATCATCTTTTGAAGTACTGGCACCTCTTCTGCAGGAATTTCTACACCGAGGTCACCACGAGCCACCATGAGACCGTCTGCTACTTCCAAGATTTCATCAATATTTTTAACGCCTTCTGCATTTTCAATTTTTGCGATAATCTTAATATCCTTTTGTTCGGATTCAAGAATACGACGAATGGCTACAATATCTTTCCCACGTTGCATGAAGGATGCAGCTACAAAGTCTACCCCTTGTTGGCAACCAAAGCGCAAGTCCGCTTCGTCTTGTTCAGATACAGGTGGCAAGCTAAGTGCTACGCCTGGCACTGCTACGCGTTTACGGTTACCGATTTCACCGCTATTTTGAACGGTGGTAATGATATTATTACCTTCGATAGCATCGATAGTAAGGGTTACAAGGCCATCGGCCAATAAAATTTTGTCCCCTACAGACACATCCCCTACAAGACCTTTGTGGTTAACAGAGCTAATCTCTTTTGTGCCTTCTACATCATCTGTAGTCAACGTGAATTGTTGACCTGCTTCGAGGAATACTTTCCCTTCTTTAAATAGACCAAGGCGCACCTCTGGGCCTTTTGTATCGAGCAATAAGGCGATTGGTTTATTTACAATCATCGCCGCATCACGCACCATTTGCATGCGCTCTGCTTGCTCTTCATGAGATCCGTGAGAGAAGTTGAAACGAGCCACGTTCATGCCAGCTCGCATCATATCTTCTAAGATACCAAATTTATCCGTTCCCGGACCTACAGTACATACGATTTTTGTACGTTTCATTGTTCCTCCTATGAAAACCATCCCTTCTGGATGTTCATATATTATATCAATGTTGGTAAAAGCTAGCTGTGCTCTACGCAACATATATTATTAAGTAGTAAATATATTTATTCGTGCAATAATATCTACTTATGCATATATTATTGCACCTCTACGGAGCCATCACCTAGAATAGCTTCAATAGCCTTGATGGATTCATCGCTAGGGTCAAAGCACATATTCGGTGGCAAGTTAATGCGTTTCCGTTGGCGGTGCAAGTATAACGATGTTGGCACAGAGCCTGCGGTGTTCATTAACACTCGTTTTAAGGCTTCACTATTTTCTGGCGTATCATATTGGCTGTAAATATGAATAGCCACATGCTTAGCCTGACTATAGTTTACCTTTAAAGGCATAATGCGGTCTGCAATAATTTGCACACCCTTTTCATCCGCATCAACGCGGCCTTTTACCTTAACGATCATATCAACAGCAAGGAACTGTTGACTTTGGCTAAAGACCTTAGGAAACGCCACTACGTTTGCCGCACCAGAATAATCTTCGATACGAAGAATGGACATAACCTCGTTTCGTCTTGTCATGCGGTCCGTCTTATTTTCAATCAAACCTCCAAAGGTAATGGTTTGACCATCATATTGCTCTGGATTTTCTACAAGAGCCCCCAGTTCAAATAAGCCTTCTAGCTCCTTCGCATAGCCTTGCAATGGATGGCCTGTAATGTAAAAGCCTGTATATTCCTTTTCATCCTTTAATTTATCGTCTTCTGATAAATCCTCCACATTCGGTACAGGGATGAAATCTACAGACTCCTCTATATCGCCAAAGAGACTCATGGTGCCCATAGCGGCATCCTTTTGCTCTTTAGCACCAACGGCTTGAGCACTTTCATACATGTGCAATAATTGATTACGGTTTTCCTTGAAACCATCCATGGCGCCACATCGAATAAGGCTTTCAAGAAGTCGTTTATTAACAACCTTGTTGTCCACTCGTTTACAGAAATCTACGATATCAGTATAGAGGCCGTGCTCATTGCGCTCACGAATCAAGCGATCAATGGCATTGTCCCCTACGTTCTTGATACCCCCAAGGCCGAAGCGAATGGCATCACCTTGTACGGCGAAGCTGCGCTCAGAATAGTTAATATCTGGACCAAGCACCTTAACATTGTGTTTTTTGCAGGCATTGATGTAGTACGTCAATTTTTGCATATTCTGCATGAAACTAGTCATGGTAGCAGCCATAAATTCAGGGAAATAGTGGGCTTTCAAGTACGCTGTTTGGTACGCAATGTACGCATAGGCCGCACTATGTGATTTATTAAAACCATAGCCCGCGAAGTATACTAGCAAGTCAAATACTTCGTTCGCAATGGACTCTTCTATACCATTATTAATGGAACCTTGAATAAAGGATTCGCGCTGCGCCTTTAGAACGGATTCCTTTTTCTTACCCATGGCGCGGCGCATCAAGTCCGCTTGACCAAGGGAGAATCCGCCCATAGCGGACGCAATCTGCATAACCTGTTCTTGGTACAAGATTACACCAAAGGTATCTTTCAATATAGGTTCTAAAATTGGATGTAAATAGGTAACTTCTTTTTTACCGTGACGGCGGTCGATAAAGTCCGCCACCATGCCAGAGCCTAGTGGGCCTGGACGGTACAAGGCTACCAATGGAATTAAGTCCTCAAAATGTTCAGGCTTAAGGTCCATAACGAGCTTTGTAATACCTTCTGATTCGAGCTGGAATACACCAGAGGTATCACCTTTTGTGAGGATATCACAAGCGGCCTTGTCATCAAGTGGGATAGCATCTAAATCGAGGTCGATGCCACGGTTCGCCTTGATGAGCTTTAAGGCATCCCCCATAACCGTTAAGGTACGGAGGCCTAAGAAGTCCATCTTTAAGAGGCCTAGTTCCTCGATATTATCCTTATCGTACTGCGTTACAAAGCCTTCTTCATTGGCATTTTGTACCGGTACATGGTCATCTAGAGGGTCCGCGGAAATTACGACGCCAGCCGCATGAGTGGACGAATTACGCGCGATACCTTCTAGCTTTTTACCAAAATCAAATAACTCTTTAACATTTGGATCAGCTTCGTACAAAGCCTTTAATTCTTTACCTTGCAAAGCCTTATCTAAGGTAATTCCTAATTCGTTGGGAATCATCTTCGCAATGCGGTTCACTTCCGCCAGTGGTAAGTCTAGTACACGACCTACGTCACGAATTACGGCACGCGCTGCCTCAGTACCAAAGGTAATAATCTGAGATACACGAGCTTGACCGTATTTTCGCGTTACATATTCGATAGCTTGGCCACGTTTTTCATAACAGAAGTCAATATCGATATCAGGCATGCTTACCCGCTCTGGATTTAAGAACCGTTCAAAGAGCAAATCGTATTTTAATGGATCAAGGCCTGTAATGCCAAGTAGATAGGCAACTACAGAACCGGCCGCAGAACCACGACCAGGACCTACTAAGATGTCGTGCTCACGGGCATAGCGTACATAGTCCCATACGATAAGGAAGTAATCCTCAAAGCCCATGGTGCCAATAACATCTAGCTCGTAGTCGAGACGTTTTTGTAACTCTTCAAAGATCTCACCATAAAGACGTGGAATTTCTCGTTCACAAACCTTACGCAAATAAGTCTTAGACGTTTCCCCTTCTGGCACATCAAAGTGCGGCAAGTGATGTTCGTCGAAATTAAACTCTACATTACAACGATCTGCAATTTTTAAGGTATTTTCCATAGCTCCAGGAATATGTGAGAACAACTGCGCCATCTCATCCCCAGATTTTAGATAGAACTCATCATTTGGGAACTTTAAGCGGTCTACCTCAGCACGGCGACGGCCTGTAGAAATACATACCTTAATATCTTGCGCGTCCGCATCCTCTTTTAAGACATAGTGGAAGTCATTAGATGCGACGATGCCAAGACCGTATTCCTTGCTGAGCTTAATGAGCTCCTCTTGGGCCTTTGCCTCCTCTGGCAAGCCATGATTTTGGATTTCTAAGAAGAAATTATCCTTCCCGTACGTCTCGATATACCATTCAATGGATCGCTTGGCACCTTCCATATTATCTTGCAAAATATACTGAGGGATTTCCCCTTGAATACAAGCACTAAGGGCAATTATGCCTTTACTGTATTGACGCAATAAATCGCGGTCTGCACGAGGACGATACAACATCCCCTCCGTCGATGCTTTCGACACAATTTTTACAAGATTACGATACCCTTCCATGGTCTCAGCTAACAGAATGAGATGTTTCAAACGTTCACGGCTACGACCTTCTGGACGATCGAATCGGCTATTTTCCGTTACATATACTTCACAACCGATAATCGGTTTAACGCCTTGGGCCACACATTCCTTATAAAAATAAATGGCTGCGTACATATTGCCGTGGTCTGTAATGGCAAGGGCCGGCTGATTTAACTCCTTCGCACGACGTACCATGTCAGGCAAACGACTGATGCCGTCCAGCAAACTAAACTCTGTATGACTATGTAAATGTACAAATGGCTGCATGGTACACCTCCTTTAAGGGCGATGAGCAAAATACACGTTCAATGACTTTTTACGAGCTTTCCAATCTGGCAAAAACTGTGCCACTAGATTGTGAAAGTTCTTGGAATGGTCTAAATATTTAAAATGAGCAAACTCATGAATCATAACGTACTCAATATACGCCTGTGGCCCCTCTAATAAACGGGTGTTCATCTTGATGAGCTGCTTTGCTGGCGTACAAGAACCCCAACGGCTCTTCATGCGCTGCTGTTTTATGGTTGGCATAGGCACATCAATACCTTGCTTGTGGTAGCGTTGATACACGACCTTTGCCCAATGGACAAAGACCTTCTCCCCTAAATTACGCCAATAACTTTGCATTAATTTATGCTTAGCCTCAAAGGTCGTACCACAAGGTACCACCATAGTAAGAATCGCCTTTCCGTCAAAGCCAATATGAGGCTTTCCGTCCTGCTCAACTAGGCGCAACGTAACGGGAATGCCGAGGATTGATAAACTTTCACCATTCACATACTGCAACGCCTCAACACGCTTGGCATTCAATGCATCAATCTTGTAACGAGCCCTCTCAATAAAAGGCATATTCTCGATGACAAACTTGTCCACCCTATAATCCGGCACATAAGCATTCGCCGACACATGGATCACACCATCCTTTGTAATGCGCATGTTCATGTTCTTCACACGCTTGATGGTTAACTCATATTCTATTGTGTCGCCATTATAGGTAATAGACCTAGTTGTTGAAGTATTCATACCTTTTATTTTATCATAAAACACTCATAAAATCGTAAAATTCTGGTAATTTTAATAGGAATTATTCGATATAGGTAAAATGATAAAAAAACAGATAGCTGATTAAAGATAATCAGCTATCTGTTGTTTAATTTAATAATATTACATTCTAAGGTTGACTGATGACTAGCAACTCCCAATTCCCATCATATGGTCGGGTATAAAGTAAATCTCCACTAAATTGTGCAAAGCCAAATTGATAAGAAGTTATCCTTGAATCAGATACTTTACCTATCATATCATTACCTGTAATAGCTTGTAATGGAGGAATAATTAACTCTACAGTCTTTTCTTCTGAAAGATTAGATTTAAAGCGGATATGATTTCCCCAACCGCCACCTTTCATACGTCCACCTTCACCTATTTCAGTAATCTCTAGCTGATCATTCTTTTGTATTAGATCTTTAGCAGCTGTAATAAAGTTATTTACTCGTTCACGATGAAATGGTCGTTGCATTGAATCTCTAATATTGATAGTTACAAAAAGAATAGCCACCACTACTAAAAATATTAATAACAATTTTTTTCTCATATAACGCCTTTTTTATATTAAAGTATATAAATAAAATAGCCCTTAACAATAAATACTTAAAGACCTAACCATAATATTAGAACTTGGAATCTTAAATTATACTGCTATTAAAAAGAAATTCTGCTACCTTGCGATTTAAACCTTCCAGGTGCTTCTGACAATTTCTTATACATATCAAATGTTTCAGATGGACCTAAACTTTCAATAGGTTGTAAGATCATCTTATCGCCGTAATACTGTTGTTGTAATCTAGTAAAATTACTTATAGTTGCAACATCTTCTAGATTTAAATAATATACAATAATTGTATTGTTCTCTTGATTGATAATAACATAGACATCATCATCCATCGCATAAATTTTATCATTAATAATGTCCATCGAAATACCTTTTTTAATAAGATAAACACTATAGGACTTATCAAAAATTGTATTGTATCTGCTATCGACTACATACCGATACTGTAAATCATGAAATAACCAACACCCACCTATAAAGAGAAATAGACCAAAAGTAATTACCAATACCTTTGATAGTTGTAGTAGACTCTTTAAAAAATCTATTATTTTATTCATATTTATATAATTGTAATATTTCTCCATAAACTCACTATAATATAACAACCTACAAAAGCTTTTATCCCTAATAATGAATTATAAATGCAATATTTCTAACCAATTATTACGAGCTAACAGTACACGATACCCATCATTCTCTGAATCCTTTGTTACATATACTCTATATGTTTCATTTTCATATACATAACGAGACGTCGTCTGATCAACTAAAGTCCATTCTCCACTTAAGGGCTTTATTGATTTTATGTCTTTATGTTGTGAATCTTTCTTTATGCTTATTGATACAGCTATAGATAAGAGATTTCTTCTATTCGAATCATGTACATCTCCATCGATTATATATTGATCTCGTGGAAAAGCTGCATTTAAAACTTGCGTCAGTTCTATTCTAGACTGCTCAATAGTATCATTAAACAAAAACTTATAGCCTAATCCACAAATTAGCCATAAACTAAAACAGCCTAAAAATATGTACCAAACAATAGAATAAATTGTTCTATATTTCATACTTAAAATCCCTCTATGTTACCTATATACCAGATGCATTAAAAACCATACACGCAGCTAATTCGACAATCATGCCATATATGATTGGATTAGCAACTTTTCTATCTTAAAAGCCTAGAAATTAATGCATCAATATCACAAGTATCAACATAAACAATATAAATAGCCGTGGAGGAATTCTATATTTAATTAATATTTTATTCTCTTTCAGCCCCGAAAACTGTGGAAAGAAAAATAAAAAAATTAATATTACACACACGAAGAGAAAAGAATACCCTTCTTGAAAGAGCAATCTTTCTATTACATTCATAATTCCGTCCTAAACAAATAAATTAAATCATCTTATTTATTGTCAAAAACAAATTCCACTATAAACAATCCAATAAGCATGAGGATTGCAATAATTCGTGTTAGAGTTGATTCAATAGAACCTAGACGCTTAAAGTCACCATTAAAACGAATCCCTGTATATTGAGGAAATATTATTGCCCATAACAAGATTAAGGTCGCAAGTACCCAAGAATCAACAATTTTATTTATAAAATCTATTATTTCATCCACTAAATACAATAGTCTCTCCCTATATTAAATTTAATTTACCTCATTCGATCTAGATTATAATAGACCATTATCCATCAGTAACCCCAACAAAGTAAATATTTCTAAAAATAATAAGATACACAAAATAATCCTTACTACACGTCTCACTATAGGCTTAGCAGGAGCAAAAGATTCTATGCTATCATGATTCCCAATCAACTCAGGAATACAAATAAACGCAATAGTAAGACCTATAGCTTGAATTGCACCGCTAACCTCATAATTTGTATTATATAAATTTAGTAAAGAATCAAAGAACTCCATTTATATACTAAATCTCCTTATAGTTTAGATAATACAGAATTAATACAAGATTTAAATTATCGGTCTTTTTCTAATGTAACGATTATAGCCTTTGTATTTATATCTCGTATAATTTCAATTTCAATCTTATCATCTAGATCATAGCCTATGAGATGCCGCTTTTTTACTTCACGCCATGTTATATGTTCTTCTGAAAGCATATCCTTTACTGTTTCCAAAGTAATACCTTCATATGTATTTTTAAAAATATATATCTGTCCATTTCTACCTGTAGCAAAGTGCTCTTCACTTACTTTATACGCAGATATACCTACTAACTTTTGTTCATATACTGTTAGTTTTTGTATTTGCTCAGGCCTTTTAATATACGCATGTAAAGTAACAAGTCCCAATATGAAGAATCCCAACAAGATAAAACCAATATAAAATTTAACCGTAAAAGGTGCTCGATTCAATATAGATTTTACACCGCTCCATACCTTCATAATGTCTCCTATAAGACCAGTAACTATTTAATCCACTTCTATATCTCAATTATATATTAAAACAACTTATATCACCAACGAATATTTTAACATTGTTATTTTTTATTTATTTTTATATTTAACCTTAATAAAGAATACTAAAGCTTGAGCTCGGTCATTTATATTATGATAATACAAAAGCACCATCTAATAAGGGATCTCTTACGTATCGTATAGAATTCCCAATAGATGGTGCTTTTTATAATTCAGCTAATTAAGTTGTTCTAATAAACATGTGCCATTCAATCTACAAGGTAGTATATTAAACTACTTTAGATTCCGTCGTGCCGCCAAGCTACCAGCACTGCTAGCTAGTCCAGCCCGATTGATATGTGGGTTTCCATGTTTGTACGTTTTTGGTTTGCTACTTTTATCTTCTACCTTTGATTTCTCAAATTTAGTAAATAGATTGTCTAGCTCGCGCAAGAGGGCACGTTTTTGGGAGTCTTTCAACTCGAATACTTCACCTTTATAGGCGATGTATTTATTTTTGAGTACCGGACTGAGATCATAGATGGGCTCGTGTTGTTCTCCATTTACATCTAGCAACTCATCCAAGGTCAATCCATAATAGCGAGACAGGGCACAGAGTGTATCTAAATCTGGTTCGCGATACCCTGTTTCGTAATTTGAAAGCGCCGCATTACTGATACCTACGGCCTTTGCTACTTCGATTTGGCTTTTGCCCATGCGCACGCGAGCACGCTTTAAGTTCTTGTAAAACTGCATGTTCATCACCTACATCGATACATAAACAACTACAAACTATATATTTTATAATAATGTATCACTGATTTTTATAGTAGAGTATCACTCATTTTTATAGTAGAGTATCACTCATTTTTATAGTAGTGTATCACTGATTTTTTTGAAAGCTTCATCAGCTACGGCTAATGTGCGTTCGATTTCACTGCTCTTATGACAGATAGATACAAAGTTACTTTCATAAGAGCTTGGCGCATAGTAAATACCATGGCTCAAGTTATGGTGGAAGAACATTTTGAATTGTTCTTCGTTGCACGCTGCTGCATCATCAAAGTTCTTAACTGGTTTATCAGTGAAGAAGATGGTGAACATGGAGCCTACCCGTTGCACTACAACAGGCACATTGTATTGTGCAGCCAATCGTTCAAAGCCTTCACAAAGGGCTATGGTTGCATCTTCCACTTGTTTAAAAATAGTTGGATCTCGTTGTAAGATAGATAATGTTGCAAGACCAGAGGTAACGGCAATTGGGTTACCGCTCAATGTACCGGCTTGGTAAATAGGACCAGCTGGAGCGATTTGGTTCATAATCTCACGGGAGCCACCAAATACAGCAAGTGGCATGCCACCGCCAACGATTTTACCAAGGCATGTAAGGTCAGGCTTGATATTGTAACGTTTTTGTGCACCGCCACTGCTAGCGCGGAAGCCACACATTACTTCGTCAAAGATCAACAATGCACCATGAGCCTTAGTCACTTCTCGCAATGTTTCAAGGAAGCCTGGTTCTGGAGGCACACAGCCCATATTACCTGCAACTGGTTCTACGATGATAGCCGCAATAGTATCGCCGATATCATCGAATAATTTGCGAACCGCATCAGAGTCATTGTACGGCAAGGTAATTGTATTTTCTGCTACGCCTTGTGGAACGCCAGGGCTATCTGGTACACCGAAGGTAGCAAGGCCAGAGCCAGCTTTTACCAAGAGTGCATCGCTATGACCATGGTAACAGCCAACGAATTTCACGATCCGTTCGCGACCAGTATAGCCACGAGCTATGCGCAAAGCACTCATAGTGGCCTCTGTACCAGAGTTAACGAGGCGGATAACCTCCATAGATGGCATGAAGGCTTGTACCTTTTTAGCCAATTCTGTTTCTAGTAATGTAGGTGCGCCGTAGCTAGTGCCGCGAGGAATCGCCTCTTGTAAGCTAGCGATAACCTCAGGGTTAGCATGGCCCAAAATCATAGGGCCCCAGCTCAACACATAGTCGATGTATTCGTTATTATCGATATCATAAATACGGCTGCCGCTAGCACTGCTAATAAACGGAGGGTTAGAACCTACACTGCGGTAGGAACGAACAGGACTGTTTACGCCACCTGGCATATAACGTTTAGCCTCTTCAAAGGCTTTTTCAGATTTACCGAGTTGGAACATGGTTTCTCCTTACTTTTGTAACCAGTTAGCAATATCTATAGCATGGTACGTAATGATGATTTTAGCACCGGCGCGCTTCATAGAAAGCATTGTTTCCATAACGAGGCGTTCTTCGTCGATAAGACCAGCTGCAGCAGCGGATTTAACCATCGCATATTCGCCAGACACATTGTATACAGCTACAGGTAATTCATAGCGGTCACGTGTTTCACGAACGATATCCAAATAGGACAAGGCTGGTTTAATCATGATAATATCAGCACCTTCAGCGATATCCAGCTCGATTTCTCTGAAAGCTTCCAAGCGATTAGCTGGGTCCATTTGATAGGACTTGCGATCACCAAATTTAGGAGCCGAGTTAACAGCACCACGGAATGGACCATAGTAAGCGGATGCGTATTTTGCAGCATAGCTCATAATAGATACATTAGTATAACCTGCCGCATCAAGGGCTTCACGGATAGCACCTACACGGCCATCCATCATATCGGATGGAGCCACCATATGGGCACCTGCTTCCGCTTGGCTTACCGCTACTTTACAAAGCAATGGCAATGTTTCATCATTTAAGATTTCATGGTCATCAATCATGCCACAATGGCCTGTTGTTGTATATTGACACAAGCAAACATCAGCTACCACCAATAGGTTTGGCACAGCTGCACGGATGGCTTTGATAGCTTGTTGTACAGGTTGGGACATATCCCATGCAGAGGAACCTTGTTCATCTTTATATGTAGGAATACCGAAGATTTCTACGCCAAGAATACCAAGATCATATACCTCTTGAGCCATTTTTACAGCTTCATCAACGGATAAGTGGTATTGGCCTGGCAACGTATCGATTTCTTTTTTGATACCTTCACCAGGAACGATAAATAATGGATAAATTAAATCAGTTACGTCGAGTGTCGTTTCCCGTACCAAATCACGCATTTCTGGATTGATACGCAAGCGGCGAGGACGGTATGTTAAATCGTACATGTAATCCTCCTATAGGCCCTATAGGGCTCATTAAAATCTTAGAAGCTAGCTCCTATGAGATATTGTTATTCCATAAACAGAAACAACTATATGCTATCCTTATTAAGCCTTAGCATCATTTATGATAGCGTTAACTAAGCCATCAGTTGTATATACATCGCTGATGACAGCAGGTTTAAGACCTGCACTCATAGCTGTAGCAGCTGTGATAGGTCCGATGCAAGCAATCTTAGTATTACCTAATAGTTTCAATGCATCATCGCCCAATAATTGAATTGTATTGGTTACTGTAGAGGAACTTGTAAACGTAATGTAGTCTACAGTACCTGCAGTTAATGCATTGATTAATGCTTCTTGTTGAGATGTATCTTGTGTCGTTTCATATAAACGCAAAATATCTACATCTATATCATGATGACGCAAAGAGCGTGGAATTACGTCGCGCGCTACTTTTGGTTGGATGAGCAATACGGAGTCCCCTGCTTTGAGCTCTTCTTCAAGAGCCTTTACAGCAGATTCAGCTTTATAGTCTACAGGAATAATATCTGGAACAATGCCGTATTTTTGAAGTTCACGAGCTGTAGCACAGCCAATAGCTGCCACTTTAGAATTACCTAATGCACGTGTATCCTTGCCTTCTTTATAGAGAGCATCAAAGAAGTAACGAACCCCTTCACCAGATGTGAATACGATGCATTGGTATTGTTTTGTATTATTGATGATACGACGATCTTCATCAAACAACTCCAATGGAGATGTTTTAATCGCTGCCGCTTCTACTACATTAGCACCTTGAGCTGCTAATTTTTCGCGGAATGCACTAGCTTGGGAGCGAGCCCGTGTAACTACAATAGTTTTACCGAATAACGGTTTATTATCGAACCATTGTAATTTTTCACGAAGGTTAACTACATCGCCTACTACGATGATAGCTGGCGCTTTTAGTTGTGCCTTTTCTACGTCTTCTACTACATGTTCAAGGGTAGATACGAGAACTTCTTGAATCGTTTTTGTACCCCAACGAACAAGCGCTACTGGTGTAGAAGCTGGACGTCCATGAGCCATCAATTTTTCTGCAATAGTAGGCAAGTTGCCAACACCCATTACAAAGCAAAGTGTATCTACCGCTGTAGCAAGGCCTTCCCAATGAATGCCAGATACGGCTTTAGTTGGGTCCTCATGACCGGTTACAACCGCAAAGGATGTAGCCATAGCGCGTTGTGTTACAGGAATACCTGCATAAGCAGGGGCTGCAATTGGAGATGTTACGCCTGGTACGAATTCAAATGGTACACCAGCTTTCCCAAGGGCCATCGCCTCTTCACCACCGCGACCGAACACGAGTGGATCACCGCCTTTTAAGCGCGCTACGATTTTTCCTTCTTTACCTTTTTGAACTAATAACTCGTTGATTTCCCATTGGTGCATTGTGTGATCTTTACATTGTTTACCAGCGTAGATCAACTCTGCATCTGGGCGAGCCCATTCTAACAAATGAGCATCTGCTAAATAGTCATATACAATTACATCTGCTTTTTCAATGCATTCGCGACCTTTTACAGTGATGAGCTTAACATCGCCAGGGCCTGCACCAATTAGATATACCATACCTGTCATTTTATGATTCCTTCCTCTATGAGAGCATCCACAATATGTTTGCCCCCTTCTTCATACAAGGCTTTTGCAAGGTTTTTACCAAGAATTTCAGCTTTTTTCGCTGGGCCAGAAATTTCTCCTTCGTATACCGTTTTACCGTCGAGGGACGCAATCATGGCCTTTAAGGTCAATTGACCTTTATTGATAGTACCATGTACACCCATAGGCACTTGGCAACCACCATTTAACTGACGCAAGAAGCTGCGTTCCCCTTCAACAGCATAGCGCGTAGCTTCGTCGTTAATAGGAGCTAGCATTTCAAGCATTTCCGTATCGTCAGCACGACACTCGATAGCAAGAGCCCCTTGACCAACAGCAGGAATCATTTCATCCGCTTTAAATACTTGGGTAATTTGATCATCTAAGCCCAACCGTCTAAGACCGGCTTGTGCCAAGATAACGCCATCTAGTTTTTCTGTTTCAATCTTGCTCAAACGAGTTTGTACATTACCACGGATAACCTCGACCTTAAGGTCAGGACGGACATGTAATAATTGCGCTTGGCGACGCAAGCTACTTGTACCGACGCGAGCACCTTGAGGCAATTTATCTAATGTTTTATACACGGGGCTCACAAGCGCATCGTAAGGCACTTCACGAGCAGAGATAGCACCAAGAGTTAGCCCTTCTGGCAACTCTGTAGGCATATCTTTCAAGCTATGTACGGCGATATCGATATCGCCTTTATGCATTGCCTCTTCTAGCTCAGCAGTAAATAAACCTTTACCACCAACTTGAGCCAGTGGTTTTTCCAAGATACGATCCCCTTTTGTATTAAAGTGAACTAGCTCGACCGTAATGTTTGGGTACAGACGTTGTAACTCTGCACTAATATGTTCAGCCTGCCATAGGGCAAGGGCACTTTTTCGCGTGCCGATTCGAATATGGTCTCTCATAGCCTTACCCTTCTTTCTCAAGATTAAACATATCTTTGAATAAATCCCAGTACAAACCTTCTTCCTCTGTACCAGCGATTTCGTTAAAGTGAATCATCGGTTCACGCAACATTTTGCGGATGATCATGCGACTCATTGAGTCCATAATACGGCGCTCCTTATCAGAAATATCAGGCAATTTCGCTAATGCGCGATGTAACTCACGACGGCGAATGCGTTCTGCTTTTTCTGTAAGCAATGCCATCATAGGGCGCACCGTTAAATAACTCAATTTATCTAATAATTCTTCAATGGCGTCGTGAATGATAGGCTCTGCACGACGAGCTTCCTCTTCGCGCTGTGCCTTATTTTCTTCGACTACACTTTCAAGAGAGTCGATATTAAACAGGTAAATACCTTCCATATCTGCTACGCCGGGATCGATATCGCGTGGTACCGCAATATCAATCATAACGATTGGCTCACCTTTGCGAAGGGAGGTAATTTTCTTTGCTTCACGTTCAGTAATAATATAATGTGGCGCCCCTGTAGATGTAATGAGGATGTCTGCATCTTTAGCGTAATCTACAAAGTTATCTAGCTTAACAGCTTTACCATTAAATCGCTCTGCTAGAGCCTCTGCCTTCGTAAAGGTTCTATTTGATACAAAAATCGTCTTTACGCCCTTTGCTTGTAGGTGCGTTGCGGTCAACTCACTCATGGTGCCAGCACCTAAGATGAGCACCGTCGCTTCAGATAAAGGTTTTTCTAAGCTATCCTCCGCAAGGTTAACAGCAGTATAGCTAACAGATACAGGCGTATTGGCAATACCTGTGTTCGTCCGTACCTTTTTACCAACACTGATAGCACGTTGGAATAAGATATTAAAAATTGTGCCTGTGCAACCTGCGCTATAAGCCTGAATATAAGCCCCTTTTAATTGGCTCAAAATTTGACCTTCCCCCAACACAAGGGAATCAAGGCTTGCAGATACGCGGAATAGATGTTCAATGCAATCGCGCTCTTCATAGAAGAAAAAGGCATCTTCATCGATGTGGTCGGCACCTTTTAAATCCTTTAACACAGCCAGCATATATTCTTTAGGGAACTCTACACCTTCTAAGGCCGCATAGATTTCAGTTCTATTGCATGTAGACAAAATGACACATTCTGCTACACAGTCGAATTCATAGAGGCGGTTCAGTGCTGAAGCGACCTCGTCCTTATCAAACGAGAAACGTTCACGCACCGCAACAGCGGCACTTCTATGATTTAGACCTAATACCACTAATTTCATGGTCAAGTTTCTCCTCTATAGTCATCCACTCTCCCTTGAGAATGGCTTCAAAAGTTTCTACGGTCAGATGGTCTCGCCAAAATTTCTGTCGAGCCTCTGGGGTAGGAAGTAGTAACTTTACTTCTTCTCTAAATATTTTAAGTCTAGGCATCGCCTTTTGCAACCGACCATAACGATTCATCATATCTTGCCTTACGAGGCGATTGATACGAGGTCCTACGTTATTAGCGCTAATAGCGATGTGAAGATCGCCTAGTTCAAGGGATGAAGGCACAGTAAATCTGCACGCCCTAGGGGCGTCACTGCGATTAGTCCAAACGCGGTGTTTTTTCCCCATATCATATAACGTATCGTTTAATTCGCCATTATCTGTGCAGATAAAGAACAAACTGCTCGTTATAATGTGGTGTTCATCATCCATTGTGAAAGCACGGTCGTACCAGGTGATACGATTATCCTTTGCCCATTGGCAAATCCTATCTGTTACAGTGGGAGCAATTACCACAATGTTGCACGGCTCATCAATAAAGAGCTGTATTCGTCGCTCTGCTACCTCTCCGCCGCCTACGAATAGGATTGTATCTTCTGTTGTAGGTTGAAATGTTATGGATACCATGGCTGTCCTACTATATATAAAAAAATCGGCTTGATGGTCAAGCCGATTTTCAATTGCCTACATGAATCGTTTCAGATATACGCCGATACGCCCCTTACGAGATGTACCTGTAATGGCTTCTACCTTCATTCGGCCACGACCACGCATAGAGATGACATCCCCTTCTTTAACCTCTTGGGATGCACCCTTAGCTGGTTGCCAGTTTACTTGCAATAATCCTGCATTAATAGCGCTCACTAATTTGGTGCGAGATACACTAAAACCAGAACTTGCCACCGCATCTAAGCGCAACGAAGCAACAGTAGTGCGGACTTCTTTAATTTTTTCTTCTTTTGGTGCAATATCCGATAGCTCAATAGCCTCTACAGATACAGAAACCATAGCGATTTTCGTGAAGTTTTGAATCACAAAATCTGCTACGCTTTCATCCACCAAAATTTGAGCGCCCCCTTGTTGGACGATAACGTCACCAAATTTAGAGCGATCAATGCCGAGGCCCATTAAGGAGCCGAGTACATCGCGATGAGTAAGTAGTCGGAACCGTGGGTCCCAATTTACCTTAAGGGCGCAAATACCCATGTCCACAGTACCGTTAAAATCGCTGTCTACAAAGGCGATACGGATGCGTTCCGCCCCTTCATAACCACCATCAGTTTTAACGATGAGCTGCGGATAGTTGGCCTTGATTGCGTCCGCAATGACAAGACCTGCAGGACTCGTAAAGTCCGCCACGCGATACGGGCGGCCTTTAACAACCTGCTCAGCCAAATCTAGCATACGGCGAGCTTCCTCACCACTGCCACTGGCTTCAAAATATCGTATTAATTTACTAGTATCTGCCAAAATTATTTCCCCAATTCATTTGACCGAGCAAGACATGCTACTACGCCATCTTGGAGAGCACTGCGAAGTCCACCTTTTTCCATGGCACCAATACCAGCAATGGTCGTGCCACCTGGACTTGTTACTTGATCTCGTAATACCGCTGGATGATTGCCACTTTCAAGAGCCATCTTACCAGCACCATACATCGTTTGAGCCGCAGCCTTGATAGCCAACTGGCGAGGCAAGCCTATGCGAACCCCTGCATCAGCTAAGGCATCTAGAATGACGAACATATAGCCAGGACCCGCACCAGATAGTGCACCTAAGCGATCTAAATCAGCTTCGCTTACCACGGCCACTTCGCCGACAGCCTCAAACAAGGCTTGAACATCACGACCAAGGTCTGTATGTACATCATCCCCTGCAAGAGCCGTCATACCTGCACCGATAGAAGCCGGTGTATTTGGCATGGCTCTAAACCAGTTAGCTTGTGGAATCGCCGCATCAAGGGTATCTAAGGTAATCCCTGCTGCAACGGAAATCATAACAGTCCCATAAGGTACTTCTTTTAAATCCTCTAGTACAGATGGTAACACTTGTGGTTTTACAGCCAAGAGAATGGTATTGTACTCATGTACATTAGGCATAGTCGTAAAGCCTACTACACCAAGCTCCTCTGTAAGAGCCTTACATTGTTCTTCACGACGCACCAGAATGTGTGTATCACTTGCTTTCAACACGCCATGCTGTAATGCACCGCGCAATAGAGCGCCACCCATCGAGCCAACGCCGATACATAAGGTTTTACCTAACATAGTTGTCACCACCGTTTAAAGAGAAATTATTTGTTTTCCCAAGCGTATTCGTTTTGCTCAGCTTTGTTACTTTCATTATCAGAATAATCAATGGAAATGTTTACAGGCACGCACATGAAAATGTCCTTACCAACCTTTTCCAATTTGCCATCCAATGCAAATGTCGCACCAGATACGAAGTCCACAATACGAGCTGCTTCATGAGGATCTGTATTTTCAAAGTTGATCAATACAGGACGCATGTCGCGCAATTGATGTGTAATATTTTCAGAATCTTCAAATACTTTTGGTTCAATTACAACTACTTTCATAGCTGTTGGACGTTGTGTCATCGTAGATTGGCCTCCTACCTTGCGTGGATGAAATTCAGATGCGCCGGATACAGGTGCTGCTGGAGCTACTGGAGCTGGTTCAGCTTCGTATTCCTCATCATCTTCGTAGTCATAATCATCATATTCATAGTCATCATCATTTTTGCCTAAGAATAAGTTTTTTGCTTTGTCTAAATAATCTCCCAATGCCATTTGGATTTCCTCCTAATACATAACGCTACCGATTACTAGGCAACCCGAGCCTTAATAATACACACGTTCCCCAAAAATTGCTGTGCCTACACGAACAATATTAGCCCCTTCTTCCAAAGCGACTTCAAAGTCGTGAGTCATCCCCATAGATAAATATTGAATCTGTCCTTCTTCAAAATAGCCCTTCATATCCTCATACAAGGCATTAGCTATACGGAAGATTGGACGTGCTTCCTCTGGATTATCGAAAAATGGTGCCATACACATCAAGCCGCGAACACGGACATGAGGTAATGTCTTTGCATAGTCTCGTATTTCCGGAAACTCTTCAACGGTCATACCCGTTTTAGATGCTTCGCGGGCTACATTAACTTGCAATAATACGTCTTGTACCTTATCGTGCTTTGCTGCCACCTTTTCGATTTCATCTAATAATTTACGGCTGTCTACAGAATGAATTAAATCAAACATAGGCACCGCTTGACGCACCTTATTGACCTGTAAATGACCAATCAAATGCCATGTTAATTGTGGACCTTTATAGGTGAGCTGTTTTTCTTTAGCCTCTTGCACTCGGTTTTCACCCACATGAGTTACACCGAGACGCGCCACCTCTTCCACCGCCGATACGGGATGGTTCTTGGTAACCGCTACCAATAATGCTGTATCTACGCGACCAACGCGCGCCATAGCATCCGCCATGCGCTGCTGTATAGCGTGTAGGGATTCTTCTATCATGTGATTCCCCTTCAATCTATATATAAAACCATAAAATATATTTGTATAGACTATTCTATTATATAGTATTTATTATTGATTGTACAT
>USAV01000005.1 GCA_900552715.1 uncultured Veillonella sp. | reverse complement strand
GCGATGCGTTGTGGATCCTTTGGTACAGTGTAGGTTTCACCATTAAAGGTAAGTTCCTTCGTAGTAGCAGAAGAGCTGGATGTGGATTTACCACACCCAGCTATTGCTAGTACGATCATGACCAAAGCTAGACTACAGAGTAGTAATTTTTTCATGATGTACTCCTATGTACGTTATATAACGATACTAGTTAAATTGTAGATTGATTATTTTTGTAAAGCGTCCCAAGATTCGTTAGCACGTTCAACAAATAAGTTACGGATATTTTGGTTTTCACCTAAACCATGAAGGTAAGTATCTACTTTGAAGCCTTCTTTTTCAAGGATGGATTTATGGGAATCTGGTTCTTTACCAGCCATGTCGTTGTTTGCATGGTCGCCTGCTACCATCATGAATGGCATCAATGTAACATGTTTAATACCATGTAATTTCAATTGAGGGATAACTTGTTCAAGATTTGGAGTACCTTCTACTGTGTAGATAAATACATTTTTCATACCAAGAGTATGGATACGGTCTTGAATTACAGAATAGTAAGCATTTGCAGGATCTGGAGTACCATGAGCCATGATAAGAACAGCATCTTCTTTGCCTACTTTAGGGAATTGAGATTGTACAGCCTTAATTGTTTGAATAACTTCATCAGTTTGGCCTTCTTGACCCATCCAGTACATAAGTGGAGTGCCAAGTGTCATTTTTTTGAAGTTATTTTTGTAAAGGTTATAAACAGCTACATCATAGTTGTATTCCATGCCAGGGATAACATCCAAGGATGTCAAAGCTACGCGAGAGTAACCTTCAGATTTCAATTGGGCTAATGCTTCTTCAGGAGTTGGGTATGTAATACCTTCTTTTTGTTGGATACGGTCACGGATAATGTGGCTTGTGAAAGCTGTTACTACTTTAGTATTAGGGTGAGCTGCTTGAATAGCTGCTACAGTAGCATCAATTGTTTTAGCACGAGTTTCTTTATAAGTTGTACCAAAGCTCATAACTACGATAGCATCTTTGTTTTGAAGATTTTGAAGTTCTTTAGTTTCATGTGTGCGAACACCAATAGTAGATGCCTCTTTTAATGCAGGTGTAGGATCTTTTACTTCTTCATTTAATTGATATGCAGCATTAGATACAACAGGTGCACCAAAGGATACTGCAAGACCTAGAATAGCGGATGCTAAAGCTAATTGTTTTTTCATTTCTATACTCCTATCCAAAACTAAAACTACAGGGATATGCAATTATTTACATAATTTTAATATATTGAAAAATGTAGATTTATTGCATATATATAACCTTACGCCAATCGTAACAAAGGGAAATAGGGGTGTCAATAAACCCCATACCCCTAGAAGTATAGGAAAATTAAGGAGTTTTTAAGAAATTAATGTGATGAATATAGTATAGTATTAGCTTTTATAATTATATTCTTTTTGGTTATATGGATATGAATATGTGAATACATGAGTAATTTTATTTGATCTTTATTTAGGCATATTTTGATGGGGCCCCATAACATTACTACAAATATATTAAAAATGATGCCCTATACTTGTTTGCTCCTCGTTCCTGATGTCGCTACACAAGTACAGAGCATCATTTTGTGTATCTTGAAGTAATAGTGTAATGTATATATTAAATAGATTAGAGTACTATGGTTTTAAATTAGTAGGGTAGATATGTTTGAGAATATTCTAATTGGTCTCTTTGGCTTATTAATGGTGAATTATCTCGTTATTATAGCTAGGCAACGAATAGTTAAAATTGTAATTGCTATCGTAGGAAATGGTTTCTTTGGACTTTCATTGTTTAGTGATTATATTGCTTTACCAAGTTATATGATTGATTTGAAGTATATTTTAATTATTATTCTTTGTGTTGCTTGTGTCTTTAGTCTATGGCGTCATAATCGCTCAGGCAAAATTACAGCTAGCGACAAGAGAAGGTATGATACATTTACAGGTCGAATTAAGTTTATTGTTATATTTTTTCTTCTTTTATGTGGTGTTGCATCGGTTATACATTATTATGGTTGATTTTGATATTTTTTCTCATTGACTTCTATACATTAATCTTGTACTATTATTACATAGTAGTTGATAACAATTTTCAGTTATGGAGATTGTATCATGTATGAGCGATATGGAGGTCACATATGAAAGGCATAATTATTGCATCCTTTGGATCAATTTATCAAGATGCTGTGGAGAAATCCATCGGCAGTATAGAGAAAAAAGTACGTTCCATGTATAGCGATATGGAGGTACGCCGTGTATTCTTATCTGATGCATTAGTAGAGAAGTGGAACGAGAAGTACGATGATAAGATTTCTTCTTTCACAGAAGCTATGCAGGATTTTGCTCGTATGGGTGTCGATGAGGTATACATTCAACCTATAACATTGGTAGCAGATCAGTGTTACCAACAAATGCGTAAACAAGCATTGAAGTTTTTACATAGTAATGAATATGGTTTCACACAAGTGAACATTGGTAAACCATTGCTTACGTCGTTAGGTGTAAAAAATTATGCTGATGATTATGAAGCAACATTAGAAAGCATCGTACGTCATGTTAATACAAAAGCGCTAAATAAATCTGTAGTGCTTATGGCGAATGGTCAAAATCAATTAGAGTTTAGTACATTGCAATTAAAAGCTATGTATGGAGCTGCACCAAATGTAGTAGTATTTACGACAAATGGTTTCCCTACATTTAAACAAGCGCTTACATTGCTTGATCGTATGGGACATAAAGATTTGCTCGTAGTTCCATTGGCACTCATCGGTTCTACTCATTTGATGGATTATCTTGGCGGTGATCGGTCTGATTCCATTTATGCATTGCTTGCTGAAGAAGGATATAATGTAGATATTTGGAATGAAGGCCTTGGTGAAAATCCTTATGTACAAGATTTATTCTTGAAGCATTTAGGTCAAGCTATCCGCATGTCTGATCGTAAACGTCCCATGCCTCGCGAGTCTGTAAAACCTGTTATGACAAACTCTCGTATGGAAGCACAAGGTATGATTTCGTAGTTTGATCTCTCACATAATTAGACATACATCTCTCCACACTCCTTTATATACGTGAAAGTCCTCCTTGTTGGAAATCCAATGAGGAGGATTTTTACTTTTACTATGAAAAATATTTATAATATCCATTTTATACGTCCTATGGTATGCCCCTAAGGTGTCGTCTATGGTATGATTAAGATACAGTATTAATTAGATAAGGAGACTTCCATGAAACAAGCTATTTTAGTTGTTGCTTTTGGGTCCACTGTTGACAGTGCTCGTGAACATAATATTGATTCCGTAGTAGAACATATCCGTAAAGCTTATCCGGACTATACTGTGGAACTAGCTTTTTCCTCTCGTATTATCGTTAAGCGTTTACGCGAACGTGGTATTGAGGTGCCTACTGAACAAGGGGCATTAGAAAAACTCATCCAAGAAGGGTATACACATATTTATGTACAACCACTTCACTTCACTGGCGGTGAAGAGTTTGATAAATTGAAAAATAATATCCTTGCTCATGAAGGGGAAGGACAGCTAGAAGTATTGCGCGTAGGTAGACCTCTCGTGTATTATATTGGCCAAGAGGAACATCCAGATGATTACCAAATTTTGATTGACCGATTCATTAAATCGCTTAATATTTCTAAAGAAGACGGGTTACTATTGGTTGGTCATGGTGGCCTCGGTTCTGGTAATTCATCATATGGCAACCTACAATTTAAACTAATTCGTGATGGCCTTACAAATGTACGTATCGCTGTTTTAGAGAATGCTCCATATGTGGCTGATGTAGCTATGCCATGGGAATGGCTCGATGGTAAACGGCCAAACACAATTTATGTGCACCCATTATTATTAGTTCTTGGAGATCATGCACAAAACGATCTCTTTGGTGATGAAGAAGATAGCGTTATTAATGAACTTACCGATTACGGTTATGAAGTTAAACCAATCCATAGCGCACTTGGTGAATATGAAGCAATACAAGATATCTTCCGTCAACATGTGCAAGATTGTATTGATGATTTGTATGGCAAACGTAGTACACATCGTCCAACAATTCCAAATATTAAATAGTAGTTTTGTATATCTTGCATAAATTAGTTATAATAAAAGATATTGTAATTATAAATAGAATGTAACTATAAGAATAGGAGAACCCCATGAAAGGTAAATTATATGGCATTGGCGTAGGCCCTGGCGATTCTGAATTAATGACTGTGAAAGCTGCTCGTATTGTAGGTGAAGCAGATATTATCATCACACCTAAAACAGAAAAGAAAGATGGTTCTGTAGCACTTAATATTGCTTCCCCATACATTCAAGAACATACAGAAATCGTTCCTGTAGTATTCCCAATGGTATTGGATGATGCTACACAAGAGGAAGGCTGGCAAGAAGCAAAACGCATTATCTTGTCCTACTTAGATCAAGGTAAAAGCGTTGTGTTCTTAACATTGGGTGATCCTATGTTCTACAGCACATACATGTATGTATATCGCTTGATTGAAAATACAGGCCATGAAATTGAAACAATTCCTGGCGTTACTGCTTTCTGTGCTATTGGTTCCCACCTTGGTTATCCAATTGTAGAGAAGGAAGAAGTATTAGCTATCGTTCCTGCTACAGCACCTAGAGAAAAAATTGATGCTGTATTAGCCGTAGCTGATGATGCAGTAATCATGAAAGTGTACAAAAACTTTGATGAAGTACAAGAAACTTTGATTAAACACAATATGGCAGATGATGCGGTTATGATTAGCCGTGTAGGTTTGCCAGATGAGCAAGTATTCGTAGGCCTTGATAATATGCCAAAAGATACTAAACTCAACTACTTGTCTACAATCCTTGCAAAACGTAAGGACCGTTAACAAACACGTCGTATTTCGAGGTAATATTTATGAACACAGTACATATTCCACGTGTTGTCATTGCTGGCACTAACTCTGGTGTAGGTAAAACAACTATCGTAGCGGGCTTATTGGCTGCTTATGCAAATGGTGGACGTACGGTGCAATCCTTTAAAGTGGGCCCGGATTATATTGATCCGGGCTTTCATAAAATTGCATCCGGCCGTGACAGCTATAATTTAGATACGTGGCTCGTGCCACCTCACAAATTAAATCCTTTCTTCGCTACCATGGCAAATGGTGTAGACCTTGCTATTATCGAAGGTGTTATGGGCTTGTATGATGGCGGTCGAGAAGGCGTTAGTTCTACAGCTCAAATTGCTAAGCAATTGAATGCACCGGTGGTGCTTGTTATCGATTGCAAGGCTATGGGGGAAAGTGCGGCCGCTATTGCCAAAGGTTTCCGTGATTATGATCCAGAGGTAAACTTTGGCGGCGTTATCTTGAACCGCTTAGGTTCTGCCAACCACGAGCGCATGGTTCGTGAAGGTATGGATAAAATTGGTGTACCTGTTATTGGTGCTATTTATCGAGATGATCGTATGCACTCTCCGGAGCGCCATTTAGGACTCACACCTGTTACTGAGATTGATCCAACAGAGGCAATCAACACGATTCGCGAAGCTGTTGAGAAAATGGTAAATCTAGATCAATTGTTGGACATTGCATCTAGTGCGCCAAGTATTGAATTACCAGATGCAGTAGATCCTAAATCCGTAGAAAAACGAGTTAAAATTGGTGTAGCCTATGATGAGGCGTTCTCCTTCTATTATCCAGCAAGTTTAGCCGCCTTGGAGGAGAAGGGTGCAGAAATCGTATACTTTAGCCCTCTTAATGACTTTGAAGTTCCAGATGTAGATGGCCTAGTATTTGGTGGTGGTTTTCCTGAAATGTTCTTGTTCCAACTCTCTAGTAACGAGTCAATGAAGGAATCTATCCGTGAAGCTAATGAAAAAGGTATGCCTATTTATGCAGAATGTGGTGGCCTCATGTATTTATGTGAAAGTATCCACGATTTTGAGGGCGCCGTATATAATACAGTAGGTATTGTACCTGCTAATTGCATTATGCAACAAAAGCTACAAAAAGTAGGGTATGTTACGGCTACAGCTAAGCGAGATACCTTATTAGGTGCTGCAGATACATCTCTTCGTGGGCATGAGTTCCATTTCTCTACGATGGAACCAACTGTAGAGAATTTCCCTTGGGCCTTTCACTTAGAAGGAGGTCGAAGACCTCAATCTTATGATGGCGGCTATGCAACTGATAATGTATTAGCATCGTATTTACATTTGAACTTTGCTGGTTCTGATGAAGGTGCACAACATTTTGTTGATATATGTGCTAACTATAAAGCTAAAAGGAGCTAAATATGAGTGAACGAGGCTTAATTTTAGTTAATACTGGCAATGGTAAAGGAAAAACAACGGCTGCATTAGGCGTAGCATTACGTGCTGTTGGCCAAGGTTTTAAGGTCTTAATCTTACAATTTATTAAAAGTGGTAATGGCTATGGTGAACTAGCGGGGCTTGATAAATTAGGTGACCAAGTAGAAATTCGCTCTATGGGTAAAGGCTTTATTTACTATAAACGGGATGAGGTTAGCGACGCTGAATTGGCACGTCATAAAGAGGCAGCTCAAGAGGCTTGGCGTACACTGGTTGAAGAGGTAAATTCCGACCGATGGAATCTTATCATTATGGATGAAATCAATAATGCCATTAATTACGAGCTTATTGATGTAAACTCTGTAGTAGATATGCTTAAACATAAACCTAAGCGTTTACACGTTGTTTTAACGGGCCGTTATGCTAAACCTGAAATCATTGATATAGCTGATACGGTAACAGAGATGAAGGTAGTTAAGCATGCCTATGAAAAAGGAATTAAGGCTGCTAAAGGGATTGAGTTCTAATACGCAGAGCTTGAATATAATTAAATCTAAAAATTTCGAAAAAGCTCTTGCTAAAACTATATCGAAAATGTATAATATAGTCATAGGCACAAGGTGCTAAATATTCTTGACATTAAGTATGTATATAACACTAACCAGGAGGTTAACTATGGCTGTACATGATTACATTAAATCTGGCGATTTCGCTACTGAAAAACACGTTCCTGTTATCGAGACTGTTGACACTGTAAAAGCAGGTGAAACTTTCCACGTAACATTGTCCGTTGGTAAAGACATCGCACATCCTAACACTGTAGAACATCACATTGAATGGATCAAATTGTACTTCGTAGCTGAAGGTACTCAATTGCCATTCGAAGTTGGTGAAATTTCCTTCAACGTACATGGTGATGGCGCAACTGCAAACGAAGGCCCTGTACATGCAATTTCTGAAGGTTCTTTGGCAGTTTCCTTGAACAAATCTGGTAAATTAATTGCTGTATCCTACTGCAACATCCACGGTTTGTGGGAATCCGAAAAAGAAATCACAGTTGCTTAATTAACTTAATCAACTTATAAAGACCAGCCATAAGGCTGGTCTTTTTGTCTGTAAATGTTAATAATAACTGAAATAATCATACTAAAGTTGTGTCCGCACTCGAAGGAGTTTTGTTTTTGCGCAGTGGATAAATTGCGTTGTATCCCTTTACAGTGCTATTTGTTTGTGGTAAAGTATATGCATATTGATTTTTAGTAGATAAGTTAAATGAGGGATTATTGTGGCCTTAATCGTTAAAAAATTTGGTGGTAGTTCCGTAGCTACACCAGAAAAAATATTTAATATTGTTGATCGCGTCCTTCGTGAGAAGAAAGAAGACGATAAAATCGTTATCGTTGTATCCGCTATGGGTGATACAACAGATGACTTGGTAGCATTGGCTAAAGAAGTAACATCTAAGCCTTATGGTCGTGAAATGGATCGCTTGTTATCTACAGGTGAGCAAGTAACGATTGCATTAATGGCGATGGCTTTCAACGAACGTGGTCATAAAGCTATGTCCTTAACAGGTGATCAAGCAGGTATTACAAGTAGTGATACATTCAATAAAGGCCGTATTTTAGGCGTTGATCCAAATCGCGTATTTGAAGCTTTGGATGAAGGCAATATCGTAGTGGTTGCAGGTTTCCAAGGTATTACTGAATATGGTGATATGGTTACTTTAGGTCGCGGTGGTTCTGATACAACTGCTGTTGCATTGGCAGGCGCTATGAAAGCTGATGTTTGTGAAATATTCACAGATGTTGAAGGCGTTTACTCTACAGACCCTCGCGTTGCAAAAGAGGCTTTCAAATTAGAAGAAGTAACATATGGCGAAATGCTTGAGATGGCACGTCTTGGTGCAGGTGTAATGCAACCTCGCGCCGTAGAAATGGGTTTCCGTTATGGTGTACCTATTCACGTACGTTCAACATTTAGTGACAATACAGGTACTATTATTCGGGAGGATTATACTGTGGAAGCAAATAAACACGTAATTACTGGCGTAGCTGATGATACTAATACAGCAAAAGTAGCCCTTGTAGGCGTTGAAAATAAACCAGGTGTGGCAGCAACTGTGTTCAAAGCATTGGCTGCAAAAAACGTGGATGTTGATATGATTGTTCAATCTATCCGCGCCGTAGGTGAACCTAAAACTGACCTCATCTTCACTGTAGCTATGGATGATGTTGTACTAGCTCGTGAAGTATTAGCAGAATTACAAAAAACTGTTGATATTGAAGCTGTAAATATTGACGAAAGAATGGCAAAAGTATCTATCATTGGTGCAGGTATGTTAGGTCAACCAGGCGTGGCAGCTCAAATGTTTGATATTTTGAGCCAAGAGGGCATCAATATTGAAATCATTTCTACTTCTGAAATTAGTATTTCTTGCCTTGTTGCTGAAGACCGCGTTAAAGATGCTGTTCGTGTAATTCACAATGGCTTATTGTTAGACCAAAGAGGTTAAGCTATTTATGGATAGTCTACGTAGTTTTATGGATGAAATGCTCAATGACCAAGGTCGTAAGGAAGGTTTCATTAGCGATCTACTAGGAAATCTAAAAAATCAGCCTATTCCAACATTGGAGCAAGCTCAAACTGGTTATACTACGGTAAGTAATTTACATGGCATTTTCTACGATTATGATAAGGCCGAAGTTACTATTTCTTATAAGGTAGTACCTGATATGTACCCACCGTATACGTTAAGCTTTGTACAATTCCAAGCAGTGTTAGAAGGCTTATTAACCTTGCGCCGCAATCAAAAGTGGCAAATGCAACATAATAAATAAACTAAACCCCATGGGCTGTATGCCTGTGGGGTTTTGTATTTCGATAATTATTCTTAACATCTATATATAGGGTCGTCGATATGTTATAATAAATTGTTAGCATGAAATTAATTATATTTATATAGAAAGAAGGGACAGCATGGAAATAAATAAGGTTTATTCTGGCTTTCGCCTTGACCGCATTGAGCGCATTGATGAGATCAATGGTACCGCTTATGAAATGAAGCACGAAAAGTCTGGTGCTCGCTTAATTTATATCGATTCACCAGATTCTAATAAAGTATTCAATATTGCTTTTAGAACAACACCTCATAATAGTACAGGTGTAGCACATATTATGGAGCACTCCGTTCTATGTGGTTCTCGCAAATTCCCATTAAAAGAGCCATTTGTTGAACTTGTAAAAGGTTCTTTAAATACGTTCCTAAACGCTATGACATATCCGGATAAAACGATGTATCCTGTAGCGAGTAAGAACGATAAAGACTTCCATAATTTGATGGACGTATATCTTGATGCTGTATTCTACCCACGTGTTCGTGAAGATGCAGAAATCGTAATGCAAGAGGGTTGGCATTATGAGCTCGAAAATGCAGACGATGAACTTACCTACAAAGGTGTTGTATTCAATGAGATGAAGGGTGTTTACTCATCTCCTGACTCTGTATTAGAACGCCAAATGATGCGTGAGCTTTTCCCAGATACTACTTATGGCGTTGACTCTGGTGGGGATCCTGATTATATTACAGATTTAACATATGAAGAATTCCAAGAGTTCTACCGTGTTCACTATCATCCATCCAATAGTTATATCTTCTTGTATGGTGATATGAATATTGAAGAGCAATTAGCTTTCTTGAATGATGAGTACTTAAGTCATTTTGATGCTATTGACGTTCATACGGAGGTAGCTCTACAAGCTCCATTTACAGAAGGTAAAGTAGTGAGCTATCCATATAGTGTAGGTTCTGAGGAGCCAACAGATAATCGTACATTGCATTCCTTTGCGTATGTATTGCCTGATGTAACACCTGAACATAGCTTGGCATTTGAAGTGTTAACACATGCTTTGTTAACATCTCCTGCAGCACCTCTTAAACAGGCGCTGGTGAAAGCTGGTATTGGTTCTGATATTAGTGGCTACTATTTAGATAGCATTCGCCAACCTATGTGGACAGTACAAGCTACAGGTTCTAATCTAGATAAACAAGCTGACTTACAGCGTATTGTAGAGTCTACATTACAAGAGTTATGTGATAAGGGCTTAGATAAAGAGTTATTAGAAGCTTCTTTAAATAGCATTGAATTTGCTCTTCGTGAAAGTGATTTTGGTGGTCGTCCTATCGGTTTAGCCTATATTATTCGTATGATGGATAATTGGCTATACGATAATGATCCATTGGAATTATTACATTATGAAGAGGCATTAGCGAATATTCGAAAAGGCTTAGCTGGCACATATTTCGAAGATTTAATTCGTCATTCCATCTTGAATAATAACCATAAAGTTCTTGTATCTATTTATCCTGAACGTGGTCTTCAAGAACGTAAAGATGCAGAGGTTAAAGAGCATTTAGCCACTTTAAAAGCTAATATGACCTCTGAAGAAATCGACGCAATTGTAGAACAAACAAAACGCCTTAAAATTCGTCAAGAAACACCAGATAGCGATGAAGCGCTAGCATCTATTCCTTTGCTCGAGTTGTCTGATTTAAATCCTAATATTGAAGCCGTAGAACGTCGTGAAAGTAAAATTGGCAATACTACAGTTCATTTTGTACCTACTTTCACAAAAGGTATCAATTATGTGGGATTGTACTTTAAATTAAATTGCCTCACTGAGGAGGAACTATTCTACGCTGATATTTTAAGTGATATCCTCGGTCGTATTGATACTTCTGAACGCGGTTATGAAGCACTGGCTAAAGATATTAATATGAATTTAGGGGGATTGAGTTCTGATATTACGGCCATCAGCAAAGATGGTAAGCGTGACGAATTTACGCCTCTTATGATTGTGCGTGCGAAAGCATTACATTCTAAACTACCAGATTTATGTCGCTTGATTAATGAAGTCGTAAAAAAAGCAGATTATAGCGATGATCAACGTTTGACTGAACTTGTTCAAGAAAGCAAAGCTATTTGGGATAATGAAGCATTCCGCCGTGGTAATTCCATCGTGAGTCAACGCGTTATGGCTCAAGTTTCTGCTGTTGGTAAGTTTAGAGATAATGGTAATTTAGGATACTATCAAAAAATTAGTGAACTAGCATCTAATCCTGCAGCATTGCCACTTTTACCAGAGAAATTAGCCGAAGTGGCTCGTAAGATATTCCGCGCTAACAATGTAGATATTATGTTTGTTGGTGAAGAAGGCGAATTAGAAGCCTTTGAAAACCTTATGAGACCTTTCGTTGAAACTTGGGATACTACAGAATTGAGTGATGATGTATTACAAATCACTCGTCTATCTGGCAACGATGGTATCGTTACAGCTGGTAAGGTTCAATACGTAGCTCAAGGTGGTAACTTCATCGATCATGGTTTCAAACATGTTGGTCCAATGAGTGTGTTAGAAACGATTTTACGTTATGAATACCTTTGGATTCGTATTCGTGTACAAGGTGGTGCTTACGGAGCATTTGCTAATTTCTATGATGATGGCAATATGATTTTCTGTAGTTATCGTGATCCTAACTTGTTGGAAACTTTAGATGTATATAAAGAGTTGCCTCAATACCTTCGTGACTTCACATTGACTGACCGTGAAATGCGTAAGTATATTATTGGTACTATGAGTTCTTTAGACTTGCCAATGACACCTGCGTTGCGTGGACCACGTGCAATGGGGATGTACTTCAGTGGTGCTAAATTAGAGGATAAAGTAGAGTTCCGTAAACAAGTAATCGCATGTAAGCCAGAAGATATTGTTGCATTAGCAGATGTGGTAGAACCTGTATTGAATGATAATCATATTTGCACAATGGGTAACGAACAAAAGATTAAAGATGCTGGTAATGTGTTTGATAACATTGTGTCTTTAGGATAAATAAGTTTATATCAATAAATGATATTGCTTTAGTTTTACTTTGACATATCTTCGGATGTATAAGTGGCATATTCTTAATGGATATGCCACTTGTTTTCTGATATAGGAGAGTTCTAATGAAAGGTAGATTTGCGCCTAGTCCAACAGGATATATTCATCTTGGTAACGTGTGGATAGCACTTTTATCATATATCTCCACACGCCAACAAAAAGGAACGTATGTTGTACGGATGGAGGATATAGACCTACAACGGTCAAAACGAGAACTAGGGGAAGCTTTACTAGATGATTTAGAATGGCTTGGCTTTGAATGGGATGAAGGACCTCGTGTAGGTGGGACAGAAGTATCTTATTGGCAAAGTGAAAGACAAACATATTATGCTGATGTATTAGAACATCTCAGATTAGAAAAACTAATTTATCCTTGCTTTTGTAATAGAACTAGATTGCAATCCATAGCATCAGCTCCTCATGTAGGAGAAGTGGTGCATCGTTATGATGGAAAATGTCGACATTTACGTGATGTTGAAATACAAGAGTTATGTAATAGTAAAGCACCATCCTTGCGCCTTGCTATAGATTCTTGTGATCTTGAGTTTGATGATCGATGGCAAGGCAAGCAACATATTTATTTGGAAGGTGAACTAGATGATTATGTATTACGGCGTGGTGATGGTATGTACGCATACAATTTGGCAGTCGTATTAGATGATATAGCTATGGGAATAACTGAAGTGATTCGAGGCGATGATTTACTCGATACAACGGGACAGCAATTATATTTGTATAATACATTACAACAATGCTATCCCCATAAGAATATAGTGGTTCCTAAGTATGGTCATGCCCCACTTTTGGTAGATGCAGATGGACATAGGCTATCTAAACGTCAAAAGAGTATTACAATCCGCGAATTACGAGAACAGCAATGGTCAGCATCTAGGATTTTAGGCGAGTTAGCTGTTGCAGGTGGGCTTATAGATGGTGCTAGGTATGCTCATCCACAAATAAGCCTTTCTGATTTACTTCATTTAGACCTCTCAGTTCCTAGTTTGAGGCAAAAAACAATTGTCATTGAATGATACTAGATACATTGATTTTAGTTCTAAAATGTTTGCTAAAAGCGTATAATTCTTTAACTATAAAATTCGATACATTACATTGACAAATTTCGATATTTATTTATAATAGTATATAAGAGGTGGTTGAAATGACAATTCAACAAGCTTTAAATCAAAAGGTGTGGGCCGTTATTGGAGCCACTGATAAAACCGAAAAGTTCGGCTATAAGATTTATAAATGTCTTAAAGATCACGGATATGAAGTATATCCAGTTAATCCTAATGTTGCAGAAGTAGATGGAGACAAATGTTACTCTAGTCTTTCTGCACTTCCTGCTGTACCAGCTGTTGTGGATTTTGTTGTACCAGAATCAGCGGGTTTAGCTGCACTTGATGAATGCAAAGAACTTGGCATTTCAACTGTGTGGTTACAACCAGGAGCGGATAAACCATCTGTTGTTGAAAAAGCACATGCTTTAAACTTGCATGTCATTCAAGATTGTGTATTAGTTCAATTACCGTAGGAGGGTATAATGAGCGAATTAAAAGAATTAAAAACTGCTGAATATCAAGATTTAGTAAATCAAGGTGGCGTAACTGTTATTGATTTCTGGGCTCCATGGTGCGGTTATTGCGTACGTATGATGCCGATCATCGAAGAAATTGCAGGTGAGCTTGAAGGTAAAGCTAACTTTGTAAAAGTAAATGCTGATGAAGAACCAGAATTAGCACGTAATTTACAAGTTGAAGTATTGCCTACATTTGTTATCTTAAAAGATGGCGAAGTAGTAGATCGTAAAATTGGTTTCTTGCCAAAAGGCGATCTTCAAGGTGCTATTGAATCTAAATTCTAATAATCTGAATAATTCTATATAGATAGAGTAAAAAAGACCTCATCAATGTATGTCCAATACATTGATGAGGTTTTTTTCATATTTTCTATAGAAGCAAATAAAAAGTATCGTATAAATATAAAATTAGATTAAAATATAAAATTTCATTTTACATAATTCAATATTATTAATAACTTAGTATTCAAGCGGATTTTTAAGTGTTTTTAAATGAGGAAAAAATGAAACATTAGTTTAACTTATTAATTTTTTTATGGAAGTTTAAAATAATATATGGTAGTATTATGTTAAATATTGTGAATATTTAGTGAAAAAGAGTGCAATATTTAATTTATTTCTTCATTGTGGGGTGAGAGCCACAAATGTTGGGAGGGAACTTAATATGAATAAGGTATTCAAAGTTGTTTGGAGTGCAACTAAGCACGCTTATGTCGTAACGTCTGAGTTGGCTAAGTCACATCAAAAATCTGCAACTACAATTGTAGCTGCAGTTATTTTGGCGGCTAGCTTTTCTGGAGGTGTTGCTAATGCATCCAGCCCTGAGGATTGGGCTAGAGCTGATCTTATTGGTAGCCAAAGATGGTTAACACCTGATCAAAATGCTTGGGGTCATATGCAAGATCAACATCAAGTTGATCCACAACAATTAGACCAACAGCAACAACAACAGCAGCAACAATGGCAACAACAAGAGCCACAGCAACAGCAACAACAGCAACAACGACGTCAACGTCCTCAAGTGCCACAACAACAGCAACAACAACAGCAACAACAGCAACAACAATGGCAACAACAAGTGCCACAACAACAGCAGCAACAACAAATCCCTAAAAAAGGCGGTTCCACTGGTAATACCGTAATTAATAACTACTATACAGTTGTAACTACTGATGTTGAAAATGTTAAGAAAAATACACATAACATTAATGTTGTAAATAAAAAGGTAGATATCAATACTACTAATATTAATACTGTTAATAATAAGGTTGAGAGTGTAAAAACTGACATTAATAAAATCAATGCTAATATTACAAATATCAATGCTAAAGTTGATAAAAATAGCAAAGATATTGAAGGATTAAAAGGTCATATTGGCACTCAAATCACTAACATTCAACAAGACATCACAAATATTAACAATAATATTGATGCTAAATTTACTGAAATTAATAACAACATCGATACAAGAATCGATAATAAAATTACTAATATCACAAATAATGTTGTTAATAATGTAAATACTAACATTGATGCTAGTGTAAAAAAACATATTGAAGCTAATAATACTAATATTATTAATCAAGTAAATCAAAATATTAATACTGCAGTTCAAAATAATAACACTACAATTTTGAACAAAGTTGATGAGAAGATTGAAAATAACAACACTACTATTATCAATAATATTAATAAAGATGTAGATGTTAAGATTAATGATATTAAAACAAATATTAATAATACGAAAAATGAGTTGAACACTAACATTTCTAATGTTAAAAATGAACTCAATCAAAATATCAACAATGTTGATATTAAAGTTAACAACAATAAAAAAGCAATTGATAATCTAACTGTTAATGTTAACAATAATAGTAAATCTATTGCTGATTTAACTGCTAAAGTTGAAACTAACACACAAAATATTGCTGTCTCTTATACACATTGATGCTAATAATACTTTCATCATGGAAAACCGTAAATTTATCGGTGATAACAAAAAAGCTATCAACGATAACAAAAAAGCCATCGATGAATTGAAAGGTAAAGTTGGCACAACAATCAATAATATTAACACTACAATTGATAATAAGATTAATGAAAATAACACTAAGATTATCAACGAAGTTAATCACAATGTAGATGTTAAAATCAACGATAGCAAAACTAATATTATTAGTGAAGTTAACAAAACCATTAATTCTAAAATTGAAGCTAACAACACAACTATTATTAATAAAGTAAATAATGATGTTGATACTAAGATCAATGCTGTTAAAACTGATATTACAAATATTAATAATACTGTAAATAATGTAAGTGCAAAAGTTGATGCTAATACTACTAACATTACTAATAACACTACCAATATCAACAAAAATGCGATTGCAATTACTGAATTAAACACTAAAGTTGATAAACAAGGTAAAGTTTTAGTTGATCATGAAGGTCGCATCCAGGCGCTTGAACAAGACAATAAAACTATTAAAACTGATGTAGCTAACACTCAAAATCAAGTTAATATCAACACTAAAGATATTGCTGATTTGAAAGGTAAAGTTGGTCAAAATATTGGTAATGTTCAAGTAGATATTAAAGATATTAAAAACAATATCACTAATATCAATAATAAAGTTGAAGCTAATACAGTAGCTATTAACAAAGTTGATGTAAAAGTTGATGGTGTTAAAGGCGATTTAAATGGCCTTAAAGACCGTGTAGATCGCCATGACCAACGTTTGGACTACTTGCAAGATAATATTGCAGATAACTCTACACGAATCTCTATTGTTGAAGATGGTGTAAAAGCTAATACAAAAGATATTAATGTAGTTGGTACAATTGCAATGGAAAACCGCACACTTATCGGTGCAAACCAAAAAGCTATCGATGAGTTAAAAGGTCATGTTGGCACACAAATTACCAATATTGAAACTACAATCAATAAGAAGATTGAAGCTAATAATACTACAATCATTAACAAAGTAGATGGTAATATTGATGCTAAGATTGAAAAAAATAACACAGTTATTAACAATAACATTAATAATGTAAATGCTAAGACTGAAGTTAATGCTAAAGCTATTGCAGATAATAGTAAACGTATCGATGCTAATTCTGCTCGTATTTCCAATAATGAAAAAGCAATTAACGAGTTGAAAGGCCATGTTGGTACACAAATTACTAACATCGAAAATACAATTACTAATAAGATCAATGAAAACAACACAGTAATTAATAAAACTATCGATAATAAGATTGAAGCTAATAACACTACAATTCTTAATAAAGTAGACAATAACATCGATGTTAAGATTAATGCTAACAACATTAAAGTTGATCAAAAAATTGATGGTGTTAAAGGCGATTTAGATGGTCTTACTAAACGCGTTGCTCAAAACGAAAAAGACATCAATGTAGCTGGCACAATTGCTATTGAAAACCGTACACTTATCGGTGCTAACAAAAAAGCTATTGATGAGTTAAAAGGTCATGTTGGCAATCAAATCACAAATATCGAAAATACAATTACTAATAAAATCAACGAAAACAATACAGTAATTAATAAAACTATCGATAATAAGATTGAAGCTAACAACACTACTATTATCAATAAAGTAGATCAAAATATTGATGCTAAAATCGATGCTAATAACACAACAATCATTAACAAGGTTGATAAAAACATTGATGTAAAAATCAATGAAAATAACACACAAATTAACAATACAATCAACAAAAAAGTTGGTGAAGTAAATGTTAAGATTGATGGTGTTAAAGGTGACTTGAATGGCCTTACTAAACGTGTAGATCGTCATGACCAACGTTTAGACTACTTACAAGGTAATATTGTAGATAACTCTACACGCATTACTGTAGTAGAAGATGGCGTTAAAGCTAATGCTAAAGACATCAATGTAGTTGGCACTATCGCTATGGAAAATCGTCAGCTCATTGGTAATAACAAAGCTGCAATTGATAAAAACACAAAAGCTATTGATGATTTAAAAGGCAAAGTTGGCACAACAATTAAAAATATCGAAACTACAATTAATAATAAGATTACAGAAAACAATGTAACTATTAATAAAAATATCGATACTAAGATTGAAGCTAACAACACTGTTATCAACCAAAATATTGATAAAAAAATCAATAACAATAACACAACAATCATCAATAAAGTAGAACAAAACATTGATGCTAAAATCAATGCAAATAACACTACTATTCTTAACAAAGTTGATAAAAACATCGATGTAAAAATCAATGAAAATAATACATTAATCAACAATACAATTAATAACAAGATTGGTGATGTAAATGTTAAGATTGATGGTGTTAAAGGTGACTTGAATGGTCTTAAAGGTGATTTGGATGGCCTTAAAGGTCGCGTAGATCGTCATGATCAACGTTTAGACTACTTACAAGGTAACATTGCTGATAACTCCACACGTATCTCCGTAGTTGAAGATGGTGTGAAAGCTAATGCAAAAGATATTAATGTAGTTGGTACAATTGCAATGGAAAACCGTCAATTCATTGGCGATAATAAAGTTACTATTGCTAACAACACTAAAAATATCAACATCAATGCTAAAGCTATCGATGAGTTAAAAGGTCAAGTAGGTCAATCCTCTACAGTTATCAACGATATTAAGAAACAAATTACTAATATCAATGGTAAAGTAGAAAATAACACTACAAATATTACTAATAACACAACTAATATTGCTAAAAATACTACAGCAATTAACAATGTAAATGTTAAAGTTGATGCTAATGCAAAGGCTATTGTAGATAACAGCAAACGTATCGATGCAACTAATGTAAAAGTGGATGCCAACACTACAAATATCAATGTTAATGCAAAAGCTATTGATGAATTGAAAGGTCAAGTAGGTAAATCTTCTACAGTAATCAACGATATTAAAAATCAAATCACTAATATCAATGGTAAAGTAGAAAATAATACTACTAACATTGCTAACAATGCTACAAACATTCAAGCTAATGTAGTGGCAATTGCTGATAATAGCAAACGTATCACTGAAAATGCTACAAACATCGCAAACAACACTACAAACATTGCTAATAACACTACAGCTATTAACAAGGTAAATGTAAAAGTTGATGGTGTTAAAGGTGACTTGAATGGTCTTACTAAACGTGTAGAACAAAACGAAAAAGACATCAACGTAGCTGGTACAATTGCAATTGAAAACCGTAAATTCATTGGCGACAATAAAAAAGCTATCGATGAATTAAAAGGTCAAGTTGGTAATACAGTTAAGAATATCGAAACTACTATTAATAACAAAATCACTGAAAACAATGTAGTTATTAATAAAAATATCGATGCTAAGATTGAAGCTAACAATACTGTAATTAATCAAAATATCACAAATGCAATTACTGAAAACAACAAGGAAATTAACAATACAATTAACAATGTAAATGTTAAAGTTAATGGTATTAAAGGTGATATTGATGGCTTGAAAGGTCGCGTAGATCGTCATGATCAACGTTTAGACTACTTACAAGATAACATTGTAGATAACTCCACACGTATTACTGCAGTAGAAGATAGTGTTAAAGTAAACACTACAAATATTGCGAACAATACAACAGCAATCAACAATGTAAATGTTAAAGTTGACGGCATTAAAGGTGACTTGAATGGTCTTACTAAACGTGTAGACCAAAACGAAAAAGATATCAATGTAGCTGGTACAATTGCTATCGAAAACCGTACTTTGATTGGCAATAACAAAGCTGCTATCGACAAGAATGCAAAAGCTATTGCTGAATTGAACGGTAAAGTTGGTACTACTATCACTAATATCGAATCTACTATTAATAATAAGATTGAAGCTAATAATACTACAATCCTTAATAAAGTAGATCAAAATATTGATACTAAGATTACTGCTAATAACACTGTAATTAACCAAAATATTGCTAATGCAATCAATGAAAATAACACAACAATCATTAACAAAGTTGATAAAAACATTGATGTGAAAATCAATGAAAACAATAAGCAAATCAACAACACAATCAATACTAAGATTGGTGATGTAAATGTTAAGATTGATGGCGTTAAAGGTGATGTAGCTGGTCTTACTGCACGTGTAGATCGTCATGATCAACGCTTAGATTACTTACAAGGTAACATTGTAGATAACTCTACACGTATTAGCGCTAATGAAGATGCTATTAAAGCATTAAAAGGCCAAGTTGGTACAACAGTTACTAATGTTGAAAACACAATCAATGCTAAGATTGAAGCTAACAACACAGTAATTAGAAAAGATATCAACACTGCTATTACTAATAACAACACTGTTATTAATAAAAACATTACAAATGCAATCAACGAAAATAACAAGACAATCATTAACAAAGTAGATCAAAATATTGATGCTAAGATTGCTGAAAACAATACAGTAATTAATAACACAATTAACAGCAAAGTTAATGAAGTAAATGTTAAGGTTGATGCTAACGCAAAAGCAATTGTTGATAATAGCAAAGCTATTACTGACATTAAAGCTAATGTGACAAATATCAGCAATAAAGTAGATGTTAACACTGCAGATATCAAAGCTATCCGCACAGATGTAACTAACAATACTACTAACATTGCTAATAACACAGCAGCTATTGCTAATGTAAGCAAACAAGTTAAAAATAACACAACTAACATTTCTAACAATGCAACAGCTATTGCAAACATTAGTAAACAAGTTGCTGGTAACACAGCTAACATAACTGATGTAACTGCTAAAGTAAATGCTAGTACTGGTCGTATTGAATCTAATACAACTGCTATTAACAACTTAACTGGTAAAGTTGATGCTAACTCTCAAGCTATCGAATCCTTGAAAGGTCAAGTTGGTAAAGGCAATACTACAATCGTTAATGTAGCTCAAAAAGTAGAAAATATTACTCAAAACATTAACGCTCAAAATAGCAACATCCAAGCTAATACTGTAAACATTCAAAATAATACTTCCAATATTAATAACATTAAAGCTAATGTTGTTAACGTTGAAAAGAATGTAAACAATATTAAAGCTGATGTAACAGTAGTAAAAGCTGATATCACAAACATCAATGCTAAAGTTGATCAAAAAATCAATATTGTGAACAACAATATTACTAACGTTAAAAACGATGTGAAGAATATTGATGCTAAAGTTACAAATATTGATAACAAAGTTACTAATATTAACAATAAAGTAACTAATATTGATACTAAAGTTAATGATATTGATGTGAAAGTTAACAACCAAAATGTTGTAATCAACAATATCAAAACAGATGTATCTGGTTTGAAAGATCAAGTTGGCAAAAATACTGAAGCAATTAAGAACTTACAAAATGTAAGCGCTGATGTAAACAAAGTGAAAGAACAAGTTAATGCTAATACTCAAAAAGCAAATGCTAACGAAGAACGCATTAAAAATGTTCAAAGCCAAGTTTCTGTTAATACTGAAGCAATCAAACATAATACTGAAAACATCAATATTAACAAAGCAGCAATCAAACAAAATGCTGAAGCAATTCAAAATACTAATGTAACTGTACAAAAAGTAATTAACAAAGTTGATGAACATAGCAAAGTTATTAACGACGTATCTAAACAAGTTAATACTAATACAACTAATATTGCTAATATCAATAATGTTGTTAACCAAAATACAACTAATATTACAAATGTAACTAACCAAGTTAATACAAACACAAGCAATATTAGTAAAGTAACTAACCAAGTTAATACAAATACAACAAACATCAACACTCTAAATGCTAAAGTAGATACTAATGTTACAAATATTACTAAAGTAGATAATCGTGTAACTGAAGTAGCTAAACAAGTTAATGAAAATGCACAATTAACTAAAGCTGTTGGTACTCTAGCATTAGAAAATCATGAAAAGGTTAGTGTATTAGGTTTACAAGTAAATAAAAATACTCAAGACATTGCTGATGTAAACACTAAAGTTGATGAAAATGTTACATTAACTAAGAACATTGGTGCGATTGCATTAGAAAACAATGAAAAAGTTAATGTATTGGGCTTGCAAGTAAATAAAAATACTCAAGATATCAGTACATTAGCAGAAGCTGCAAATTATAGCTTGAAAGCTTCCAACATTGCATTACAAGATCATGCAACACTTGTTCAACATGATGCACAAATCGCAGAAAACTCTCGCCGCATTAGCAGCGTAGAACGCGATGTTAAAGTTGTAGGTGCTAATGCAGCAGCATTAGCAGCATTGAAACCTATCGAATACCACGAAGGTCAAAAAGCCCAAATTATGGCGGCTGTTGGTACTTACAAAGGTAAAACATCTACTGCATTGGGTGTAGCACATTATGCAAATCCTGATTTATTAATCCATGCTGGTGCCGCTTATGGTGGTGACCATAGCGTAATGGCAAATGCTGGTGTAACAATCGGTATTGGCAATGCTCCTACAGCTCCTAAAGCATCCCCTGCAACTGTAAAAGTTCTTGAGGATCAAGTGGCTGATTTGCAAGCACAAAACAAAGAAATTCGTGAACTTCTTGATAAAGTGATTGCACAACAACCACAACAAGCTCCAAAAGCAGCTGTAAAAACAACTAAATAATATGCCTCCCAACCGATGGGTTACACTATAATCTATCGTAGGTATAGAAATCGCGTAGCAGAAATGCTACGCGGTTTTCTTTTTGTGTGGATTTGTGGTGATTGTATTCCTATATATCGTTTGATTTGAGTGTAATAGAGCTTATGGGAGTATTGTGGTGGGGATTGGATACAGATAAAACTAGAATTTGGTACTTAGTGGTGGGGAGTGGTTTTAATGATTCAATTATCATTTATTTTCGAACATATGTATCTATGAAAAGGAGAGAAAAATAGAGATTATGAAAGAAAAATATAAAAAAGTGGGATAAAAATGGATTTTTTATTGTGATTGGTGGGGAATTGTGGTAGAATTTACCATATAGTGGTGGATAAGGAATAGTAAAGGGCGGTGATACGTATGTTCATGGGAGAATATAATCACACCATTGATACAAAAGGGCGGATGATTATACCCGCGAAAATACGTGAACAACTAGGCGAAGTATGCATTGTTACTAAGGGCCTAGATAACTGCTTAGCTATTTACACCGAAGAAGCGTGGAAGAAAATTTCTGCAGCTTTACAATCACAATCCTCCACTAAAGCTAGCGTACGTGCCTTAAAACGTTTTGTTTTTGGTAGTGCCGCTGAGCTTGAATATGATAAACAAGGTCGTGTCCTCATTCCTGTACCACTACGTGAATATGCGAGCCTTGATAAACAGGCCGTTATTGTCGGTGCTGGGGATCACGTTGAAATTTGGAGCCGCGAAAAATATGATTACTATGATGATCAAGTGGCTGAAAGTATGGAAGAACTTGTCGAAGGTCTAGAAGGGATTATGTTGTAGGAGGCTATGATGGAATTTAATCATACCAGCGTACTTTTACGCGAAACGGTGGACTCCGTCGTAACTAATCCAAAAGGCATCTATGTGGACTGTACTCTGGGCGGTGCAGGACATGCCCATGCTGTGGGCGAGATGCTAGACTCAGAAGGCATGATTATAGGGTTGGATCAAGATGAAGATGCGTTGAACGTAGCTCGACAGCGTTTATCTGATTTAACATGTCAGGTCTTAACAATACCGACGAACTTTTCTAACTTAAAAGAAGCTCTCCATAATGAGGGCATCTATGAAGTAGATGGATTTATCTTTGATCTTGGCGTATCTAGCTATCAACTGGATACACCGGAGCGTGGCTTTTCATATATGAATGATGGGCCACTCGATATGCGTATGGATAAGGACGCACCATTAACGGCAGAAGAGGTTGTTAATGAATATGATGCTGAAGCATTACTGCAAATTATCCGCGACTATGGGGAAGAGCGATGGGCTAAGCGCATTGTTGAATTCATCATTAATGCACGTCAAGAAAAACGAATTACCACTACTGGTGAGTTAGTTAGAATTATTAAGCAAGCAATACCTGCGAAGGCGCGTCAAGATGGGCCGCATCCGGCAAAACGGACGTTCCAAGCCATTCGCATTGAAGTAAATAGAGAATTAGCTATCTTGCATGATAGTTTTGTAGATGCTGTATCCATGTTGAAACCAAAGGGGAAAATTGGGGTTATCACATTTCACTCCTTGGAAGATCGAATTACAAAACAAACTTTCAAAGAGTTGAGTACAGCATGTATATGTCCTCCAGAATTGCCGATGTGCGTATGTAACCACAATGCAGTTGTGAAGGCGAAGAATAAGGCTATAGAGCCGAGTGCAGGGGAGATTGAGGTTAATCCGAGGGCTAGAAGCGCAAAGTTACGCGTAGCCGTCAAGTTGTAGAATTGGAAGGGGTTAGTGTTTATGTTAGCGAGAAAGGCTGTTGTGGGCCAAGTTAAAAGCGATGTGTTGGTCGCTTCACAAGGGAGAAAACGTAGTGCAAATGTGGCTCTAGATTTGAGCCCTATGATGTGGCAGGTTGTATATGGTATTGCTGCATTGGTTGCATTTTTGCTTATCATGATGGTTATGAATGCGTACAGCACAAAATTAGGCTATGAAGTAGTTAAAACACAGCAAGCTGTAGTACAATTAACAAAGGATAATGATGCGTTGGATGTTGAAGTGGCTTCTTTGAAGTCTCCTGTTCGTATTCAACAAATCGCAGAACAACAACTAGGGATGGTTTTGCCTGATTCTTTTGTTTATAGTACAAAAAGCGCTGTTACTGAACGTACTGTACAAGAGAAACAGCAAATTATAGACTAGCAGGCAAAGCAGCTCGTATTGGGCTGCTTTCCTTTGCGTGTAAAGGAGATTGTATATGAAACAATTACAAGATATAGTAAAAACTTTGCAAACACCGCATGTAGAAGGCAATACAGCTGTTGAGGTATTAGATATTACGGCTGATTCTCGTGCAGTAAAAGCAGGTAGCTTATTTATTGCATTAGATGGTGCCACTGTAGATGGTCATAATTATGTAAATAAAGCTGTTGAAGCTGGTGCTGTAGCAGTACTTGTATCTAAACCGGTAGAGGTATGTGGTGATGTTTGTGTTATCACTGTAGAGGATACTCGAAAAGCTATGATGGCTTGTGTGCCATATTTCTTTGATTATCCAGCCAATTCCATGCGTATGATCGGTGTTACTGGTACTAATGGTAAAACGACTACAACTCATATGATTCGTCATATTTTGAAAGGCCAAGGCCATAAAGTAGGTGTTATTGGTACCGTTCATATTATGATTGGTGATACATCCTATCCAATTCACAATACAACACCTGATGTAGTAGATTTACAACATATTCTTCATCAAATGGTAGAAGAAGGCGTTACCCATTGTGTCATGGAAGTATCTTCCCATGCATTAGCATTAGGTCGAGTTTCTGGTGTTGAATATGATACAGCAGTATTCACGAACTTAACACAAGATCATTTGGACTTTCACAAGACCTTTGAAAATTATTTGGCCGCTAAGTGTAAATTATTTGAACAAGTTAGCGCACCGAACCAAACTAAATCTGGTAAAGGGGCTATCATCAATATCGATGACGAGTATGGTCATCGTGTAATTGAAAAAACAACGGCGCCTATCATTACGTACAGTATTGATGGTAAAGGAACATTGAATGCTCATGATGTTGAAATGACTCCTAAATCTAGCCGTTATACTGTATCTTATGATGGTAATGACTATACAGTGGCTATGAATACAACTGGTTTGTTTAATGTATATAATACATTGGCTGCTATTGGGGCTTGTCTATTAGAAGGTATCTCCATGGAAGATATCGATAAGGCATTGAAAACATTTAGCGCTGTGCCTGGCCGTTTTGAGCTTATTGAAGAAGGTCAACCATTTGCAGTTGTTGTAGACTATGCACATACACCAGATGGGTTAGAAAATATTTTGCAAACTGCAAAGGCTATTCAAGAAAATCGCATTATTGTAGTCTTTGGTTGTGGTGGTGACCGAGATGCTACAAAACGTCCTATTATGGGCCGTATTGCTGCACAATATGGCGATGTAGTATATGTTACATCTGACAATCCTCGCACAGAAGATCCTGTGCAAATTGTGAAAGATGTAGAGGTAGGCGTTAAAGAAGGCCTTCGTGAAGGCTCTCACTATGAAGTTATCGTTGATCGTCGGGAAGCGATTCAACATGCAATACAAAATGCAAAACCTGGGGATATTGTACTAATTGCAGGTAAGGGGCATGAGGATTACCAAATCTTAAAGGATAAAACGATTCATTTTGATGATCGTGAAGAGGCGCGAGCAGCCCTCAAGGAGATCTAATATGGCAGAATTTACATTGTCTCAAGTGGTAGAAGCCACACAAGGGACGAGTGCACATACCGACAATATTAAGTTTTTAGATGTATCTACTGATACAAGAACGATTGAATCAGGCTTTTTATTTGTAGCCTTAAAAGGCGATACCTTTGATGGTCATGATTTTATTAATACAGCTATCGAAAAGGGCGCTACTGGTGCAATCGTAGAAAAGGGTCGTGCAGTGGACGGCATTGTATGTATTGAAGTAGATAATACATTGGTAGCGTATCAAAATTTAGCACGTTACCATCGTCGTCGCTTTGATATCCCTGTAGTCGCTATTACTGGTTCTTCTGGTAAAACTACAACAAAGGAAATGGTAGCTGCTGTACTCGGTACCGAATTTAATGTTTTGAAAACTGAGAAAAACTTTAACAATGAAATTGGTTTGCCAAAAACATTGTTGCGTTTAACTGCAGAACATCAAGCTTGTGTTGTTGAAATGGGCATGCGTGGCCTTGGTCAAATCGAGGAGCTTGCGTTGATTGCAGAACCAACTATGGGTATTATTACCAATGTTGGTACTAGCCATATTGAGCTATTAGGTTCTCGTGAAGCCATCGCACAAGCTAAAGGTGAGTTAATTCGTTGCTTGCCTGAAAATAGTGTGGCTATTCTCAATGAAGATGATCCATATGTTAAAGCTATGGATAGCCTTGCTAAAGGTAAAACTATTACCTATGGTATCGAACGTAATGCCACATGTATTGGCAGTCATTTGCGTTATAAAAAAGATGGTATTAAATTTACATGCAAATGTTATGACGAAGTATTTGATATCTTCTTGCCTATGATTGGTGAACACAATGTATATGACGCATTGGCAGCAATCGTAGCTGGTCGTGTGCTAGGCATTAAGTCTAATACGATCCGTAAGGGCTTAAGCGAATTTACAGGCACTCCTATGCGCCAAGAAATCGTACCATTTGAAGATATTGTTATCTTAAATGACGCGTATAATGCAAATCCTTCTTCTATGGCTGAAGCGATAAAAGCTTTGGGTCAGCTAGAAGGTAAACGTAAAATTGCTATGCTTGGTGATATGCTTGAACTTGGTGATTATACTGAACAAGCACATCGTGAAATTGGTCAATTACTTGCTGAAGAAGGTTATAGTGTGGTCTTCACATTCGGTGATGCTGCTGCCTTTATAGCTAAAGAAGCTAAAAAAGCAGGCTTAACTACATTCCGTTGTAATAGCCATTTGGAAATGGCCAATGCCTATAGCGATATTCGTGAAAAAGGGGATGTTATCCTTGTCAAAGGCTCCCGTGGTTTGCGGATGGAACGAGTTGTTGAAGAATTGAAAGATCGTGAATAAAAGGTTACGGCTAGTTATATCTAGCCGTCATCTGTTTATTAATGAGTAGAGGATTCGTATGATATATCACATTCTGTTAGCCTTCGTAGTAACCTTTATTATTACGGTAGTGCTAGGTAAATTTGCTATTCCTATGTTGCGTTCTTTGCACGCACAACAAAGTATTCGTGAAGAAGGTCCAGAAAGTCATCAAGCGAAAGCTGGTACACCAACAATGGGTGGCGCTTTTATGATGGTAGCCCTCGTTATTGGGGTTGCTTTATTTGCACCGTGGAATGTGGGTACTGGTATGTTATTATTCCTAACATTAGGTCATTGTTTATTGGGCTTTTTTGATGATTTTGTAAAAGCTGTAAAAAAACGTAATCTTGGTTTGACAGCTAAGCAAAAATTACTAGGTCAATTTATTTTGGCTGCCATATTCTGTTACTGTATTACTGAAATTATGGTTATTCCTACTACATTGTGGATTCCTGTAGCAGATATTCACCTTCAATTAGGTTGGGCTTATTATGTATTGGCATTTCTAATTATCGTAGGTGCTACGAATGCCGTAAATCTTACAGATGGTCTTGATGGTTTAGCTAGTGGTACATCTGCTGTAGCTGCCATTGCCTTTTCCGTTATCGGCCTTATGGCTGCATCCACAACAAATTCTATTGGCGCTGAAAGCGTTGCTTACTATGGTGCCATTGTAGCCGCTGTATGCCTTGGTTTCTTGGTATACAATGTAAACCCTGCAAAAGTATTTATGGGGGATACAGGTTCTTTAGCATTAGGTGGTGCTTTTGCGGCGATGGCGATTCTTACAAAAACAGAGTTGTTACTCGTTGTAATTGGCGGTATTTTTGTTATGGAAGCGTTATCCGTTATTATTCAAGTTATTTCCTTTAAAACTCGTGGTGTACGAGTATTTAAAATGAGCCCTATTCACCATCATTTTGAGTTGTCTGGTTGGGCTGAACAAACTGTTGTTAATCGCTTCTGGTTTGGTGGTGCTGTATTAGCTGTTATTGGTGTCATTTTAGCGACTATAACTTTGTAAGATAATACTTAACGGAAGCCGCAAATAATGGTATGCTTATAAGATAGGAATACATTATTTTTGTTGATAATTTAGGTGATACAGATGGAATACGGAGACAAACATATACTTGTTCTGGGCGCTGGTGCCAGCGGTATAGGCGCATCTTGGGTGTTAGCTCAAGTTGGGGCCCATGTAGTGTTAAATGATTATAAGCCTGTTACACTGCCTGCAGATGAGGAAAAAAGACTAGTATCAGCGGGTGTGGAGATTATTACAGGTCTACAAGACGAATCCTTGCTTGATGGCGTGGATCGTATTGTTATTTCTCCAGGTATTTCTTTAGATATTCCAATTGTAAAAGCTGCTCAAGCACGTGGAATTGATGTAGTTAGTGAAGTTGAAGTAGCTTATGAGTTATCTAAATCTCCAATTGTTGCCGTTACTGGTACCAATGGTAAGACTACTACTACTACATTATTAACTAAGGTATTGGAAGGCACTGGAAAACCAGTTCGCGTTGGTGGCAATATAGGGGATTCTCTCAGTGAAGTTGCCTATTCCATGCCAGCAGATGGTTTCTTGGTAGCTGAACTATCTAGCTATCAATTAGAAACAATTAAGCATTTTAGACCGGTTGGTGCTATTATGCTCAATATTACACCAGACCATTTAGCTCGTCACAAGACGATGGAAAATTATATTGCTGCAAAGGAACGAATCTTTGAAAATCAATTAAGTACAGATTTTATGGTGCTTAATATTGATGATCCAATTGTGGCAGATATGGAACATCGTGTGCCTAGCCATATCCTTAAAATTAGTCAACATCAAGTGGTGTCAAATGGTGCTTACTATGATAAAGGACAATGTTATGTAACAAAGGATGGTAAGGCAACTCCTGTTATTGGAAGCGATGATATCCACATTCCAGGTAGTCATAATATTGAAAATATTTTAACTGTTATCGCTTTAACCTATGCGTTAGGTGTACCAGCAGAAACTATTCATCGCATTATTAGTGAGTTCCATGGCGTTGAACATCGATTAGAACGGGTTAAAACAATTGATGGCGTTACATTCTATAATGACTCTAAAGCTACTAATGTTGACTCTGTTGTAAAAGCATTAGAATCCTTTGATCAATCAGTTATTTTATTAGCTGGTGGTCATGATAAAATGACTCCTTTAGAAGATTTTATGCAGCTTGTTAAAGATCATACAAAAGCTGTTATCTTTATGGGGGAAGCGGCGGATCGATTTGAAGCTGTTGCAAAAGAGGCTGGCGTTCAGCCTATTTACAGAGCTTCATCTATGAAAGATGCTGTTGAACAAGGTTATAAATTGGCTAATCAAGGTGATATTGTATTATTATCACCAGCTTGTTCAAGCTTTGATTGGTACAGCTGTTTTGAAGAACGTGGCGATGATTTTAAAAATTGTGTTCATATGTTGCAAGAAGGGAGACACCATTAATGAAACGTATCATTATTTCAGGTGGTGGCACCGGTGGACATATATATCCAGCAATAACTATATATAAGGAAATTATGAAGCAGAACCCTGATGCACAGGTTTTATATGTAGGAACTGAAAAGGGCTTAGAAGCAACCTTAGTGCCTAAAGAAGGCATTGAGTTTACTACATTACCCGTACAAGGTTTGCAACGTAAATTATCTTTTGGTACGTTAGTGACGTTAGGTAAGACTGCTTTCTCTCTTGTGAAAGCCAATACAATCATTTCTAACTTTAAGCCGGATGTAGTTATTGGTACTGGTGGTTATGTCTGTGGTCCTATTCTCATGGCTGCAGCATTGCGCAACATTCCAACATTGATACAGGAACAAAATGTCATTGCAGGTATTACAAATAAAATTCTAAGCCGTTTTGTTGATGTAGTAGCCGTGGGCTACAAGGATGCAGAAGCATCTTTTTCAAAGGCAAAACGCGTAGTGTATACTGGTAACCCAGTACGCCCTGATGTATTAGTCGATACTAGAGCTGATGGACGTAATTATTTTAATTTAAGTGATGACACATTTACAGTTCTCATAGCAGGTGGTTCTCGGGGGGCGCGAACTATCAATAATGCTATGATTGATGTACATAAGCATTTTCAAGGAACAAAAGGAATCAAATTAATCCATATTACAGGGGACGGAGAATACAAATCTGTGTTATCTCAGCTTGGTATTACCGACGGTGATGGTTTAGGTGATTCTTCAGTGATTCTGCCATATCTACATGATATGCCAAAAGCTTTGGCAGCAGCTGATTTAGCAGTCTTTAGATCTGGTGCTATCGGGCTGGCTGAGCTGGCGGTTCGAGGTATTCCATCTGTGTTGGTACCATATCCATATGCAGCGGAAGATCATCAAACATATAATGCCCGTATCTTTGTCCAAGAAGGGGCTGCTCATATGATCGTTGATCAAATGTTAAGTGCTCATGATTTGATAGGGGAAATTGAAATGTTTATGGCCAATCGTGATTTATTATCACAAATGGGAGAACGAGCATTGCAATTAGGGAAACCAAACGCGGCTCATGATATTGCAAAATTAGCATTATCTATTGCAAAGTAACAAGGAGAGGTTTTATGTTAGACGGTATTCATAAGATTCACCTTATTGGTATAGGTGGGTCTGGCATGCGTGCTATAGCGAATATATTAATTCAAAAAGGTTATGATGTATCTGGTTCAGATGTAACTGAATCTGCAGTTATTGAAAAGTTCAGAAATATGGGCGCTACCGTTCATATTGGTCATAATAAAGAGTATGTAAATGGCGTTGATGCTGTAGTTCGTTCTACAGCTATTCGTGAAGATAATCCTGAAATTGTAGCGGCAAAAGAACAAGGCATTACAATTTTGCACCGTTCCGATATTGTAAAAGCTGTGTTAGACGTAACAGATGGCATTGCAGTAGCCGGCGCACACGGTAAAACTTCTACTACTTCCATGATTGGTCAAATTTTAGTAGAAGCAGATGCTGATCCAACAGTTATTATTGGCGGTGAAGTAGATTATTTAAAAGGCAGTAGTTGCCTTGGCAAAGGCCATTTCTCTGTAGTAGAAGCAGATGAAAGTGATGGGTCTTTCTTGAAACTACGTCCTCACACTATTGTTATTACTAACATTGAAGATGACCATATGGATCATTACAAAACAATGGATAATTTGCTAAATGCATTCTGTGAGTTTGTTGAAACCTTACCAGAATCTGGTAAAGCAATCGTATGTGGTGATAATGAAAATATTCGCTACGTTATGAGTCGTGTAAATCGTAACTTCATTACATATGGCTTAAGCGATAATAATGATTATGTAGCTAAAAATATTCATTATGTAGACTCTACATTGGTTTATGATGTATATCATAAGGGTGTAAATATTGAGCGTATTCGCTTGCGTGTTCCCGGTGAACATAATGTATTGAACTCCTTGGCTGCCTTTATTGTGGCTCATGATTGCTGTGGTGTAGAAACACGTATCATTACTAAGGGCTTAGGTAAATTTATCGGTGCAAAACGCCGTTTTGAAACGAAAGGTCATGTAGCCGGTGTATGGGTTGTTGATGACTATGCTCATCATCCTACAGAGATTAAAGCTACGTTGAAAGCCGCAAAAGAGTTAGAAAAACATCGTGTTATCTGTGTATTCCAACCACATCGTTTTACTCGTACTAGCTTGCTAAAAGACGAATTTGCCACTGCTTTTACAAGTGCTGATGAAGTATATATGACAGATATCTATAGCTCTGGTGAAGATCCAATCCCTGGTATTGATGGCAATACAATTCCAAATGCCATTAAAGCGGCCACAGGTCAAGATGTACATTATGTACAGTCTGTTGATGATTTGCCTGAAGTATTATCAAAAGTAGTAAGACCTAATGACTTGGTTATCACTATGGGTGCAGGTTCTATTAATCAATATGGACCAAAATTATTAGCTATATTGGAGGAAGGCTTACAATGAAAGATAAAAAAATAATCGTATTGATGGGTGGTCCTTCCAAAGAGGCGGAAGTATCTCGCCGCACTGGTGCTGCTATTGCGGAAGCACTTGAAAGCAAAGGTTATAGTGCCCAAACATTAGAACTTAATCCACGTACTGTTTTAAAAGATATTGAAGCCCTCGGTGGTGAAGTAGTATTTAATGCCATTCACGGCCGTTATGGTGAAGACGGTGCATTACAAGGCTTATTAGAAATGGCTGAAATTCCATACACTGGGTCCGGTATCATGGCTCATGCAGTAGGGATGAATAAAAAAGTAAGTAAAGATGTGTTTAAAGGTGCCAATATTCCTACGGCGGCTTCCGAGTCCTTCAATGGTAATCTTGAATCTGCAGAGGCTATTATTGAACACATCCGTAAAGATTTTACAATTCCAGTAGTTGTGAAATCTGCCACTCAAGGTTCTAGTATTGGGGTTACTATCGTTCGCGATGAAGCTCAGTTAGAAGAGGCTGTAACGGAAGCTCTTAAATATGACCCTATTCTCGTGGTAGAACAATTCCTTGATGGTCGTGAATTTACCGTATCTGTTTTAGATGGCAAAGCTTTGTCTGTTATTGAAATTCGTCCACATTCTGGTGAATATGACTACAAGAGTAAGTATACGGTAGGTGCTACAGAGTATTTAGTGCCAGCACCTATTAGTGAAGACATGACTGCTGAAATGCAACGCATTGGGGAACTTGTATATCGCGAAGTACAAGGCAGTGGGGTTATTCGTGTTGATGTTATGACAGATCATGCCGATAAGATGTATGTTCTTGAATATAACACTGTGCCTGGTATGACAGCAACGTCTTTAGTACCAAAAGCAGCTAAAGAAATGGGAATCGACTTCCCAACATTATGTGAAAAAATTCTATTAACAGCTAGTATAGGGAAATTTTAAGGGCTAATAGAAGATAAGGAGTTAACTATGGATGATAAGCAAAACCATCCATCCAACTCTGGGGAGATGCAGTCTTCTACACCTGTTCGTGATGAACGGGCTGTATTTAGAAAACGAGTGTTAAAAATCGGTGGTGCAGTTACTCTCGTGTTGGTGGGGTTGTTTACACTACCTATTCCTTTTGGATCCTTAAAAGTTACTGGATCGGATAAGGTAACTGTACAAGATGTAATGGTAGCAGGTGATATCCATGAACCTGTTAATATATTGCAAATTAGTACAGAAAAATTAAAAACTAGATTGTCGAAAGACTTACGTGTCGAAGAGGCTCAAATCAGCTATCAGTTGCCACTTACAATGGTGGTAAATGTAGTGGAACGCAAGGCTGTTGCAGTTGTACCAGCTCAATTTGGATACTTGACCCTTGATGGTAAAGGTCAGGTGATTGCATCTGAGCCTGCTATTCAAGATACATCTGTACCTATGATTTCTGGTGTGAAAGCTGGAAATATACTTTTAGGAGATACGGTAGTAGATAAGCCCATATTGGCTGCTCTTGAATATTTGAACTCACTTGATGAGGAGACATTCAAGAATATTGCGGAGGTTAATATTGGAGATCCTGATGCAATAATGGCATATACTGTTTCAGGTGTACAGATTCGACTGGGAGATGGCAAAGACTTAGCTAAAAAAGCAGAGCTAACTCAGTCGATGTTACAAGATATTAAAAAGACTCATGGTAATGTACAGTATATCGATGTAAATGTTTCGTCACCGTACATTAAAACCGATGTGATGCCAGAAGGCAAAAAACATCAAAATGGAGCACCGACTACAGAAAATTCATCTACTAAGAAGGATGAGACGAAAACAAGATAAATTAGGTCATGTTGAAAATAAAAGGTAGATGATTGTCGTGAGACACGAACGGTGGGCAATTGCCATAGTCAGCTGTATATTGGGGTTTATGGTTGTAACCCAATATAAGATGACTCAAGATAATATAGAAGAAAATATTCGCTTACAACGGGCTGGTGATTTAGCAGTACAATTGCGAGAGGCCCAGAGTGAACGGGATGCTTTATTAAAGCAAATTGAATCACTAAAAAAATCTGGTGCTAATGGCGACGGTAAAGCTGATGAACAGCTCATGATGAAAGCGGCTTTAACAAATGTTAAAGGTCCAGGTGTTAGCGTTTTGATTGAAGATAGCTTAAAGCCTGTGCAAAGTGGTGAAAATCCTAATTTGTATGTAATTCATGATGAAGATATTCTTAGGATTGTCAATGAATTACGTGCTGGTGGGGCTGAAGCAATAGCTATTAATGATCAACGCCTTATAGGAACGTCTGAAATACGATGTTCAGGACCAACTATCACTGTAAATGGTAAGGTCTTTGGCGCTCCCTTTACGGTGAAAGCCATTGGAGATCCAAAGACATTAAATTCGGCGTTAACTATGCGCGGTGGTGTAGTGGATTCGCTCAAACATTGGGGAATAAAGGTAACTATAAAGCAAGAAGAGGATGTAGCGATTCCTGCTTTCACAGGTACCTTTAGAGAAGAACATATGAAGCCTAATGAGTTAGGAGGTAAAGAATGAACATCTATATCTTCGCCATCATTGGCCTAATCATAGGGGCTACCTTAGGATGGATAGCACCACTTCATATCCCTATTAGTTACTCGAACTATACATCAGTAGCTGTTCTGGCGGCATTAGATGCAGTGTTTGGCGGTAGTCGAGCGGCATTGGAAAGAACCTTTGATCTCAGTAACTTTGTAATTGGGTTCTTTTCAAATATGGTGTTAGCTGTTATTCTTGTATATGTTGGTGATTTAATAGGTATTAATCTTTACTATGTGGCCCTCATTGGGTTTGGGTTGCGTGTATTTATTAATGTAGGCGCTATACGCAAGATAATTATGACTAAGCGGTTCTAATAAATCACATTCTATATAGTGGAAAGTTTTTAAATTTTAGTGTAAAATAAATGTAATTGTTATAAGATAGTCAGTATATAAATCGATACATTGGGACGTATATTGATACGATAGATAACGATAAGAGGAGGAAGTTCAATGTCTGATTTTGCAAATATTAAAGTTATCGGTGTTGGTGGCGGCGGTAATAACGCTGTTAATCGTATGGTTGATAACCAAATTAAAGGTGTTCAATTTTTAGCTGTTAATACAGAAAACCAAGTGCTTGAATTGTCTAAAGCGGATGTAACAATTCAAATCGGTGAAAAAGTTACTAAAGGTCTTGGCGCAGGCGCCAACCCACAAATCGGTGAAGAAGCAGCTCAAGAAAGCCGTGAAGAAATTACTAAAGCCCTTGAAGGTGCTGATATGGTATTCGTAACTGCTGGTATGGGCGGTGGTACTGGTACTGGTGCTGCTCCAATCGTAGCTGAATGTGCTAAAGAAGTTGGTGCATTAACAGTAGGCGTTGTAACTAAACCTTTCGCATTCGAAGGCAAACGTCGTCGTGCTGCAGCAGAAAAAGGCATTGAGTTCTTGACTCAAAAAGTTGATACAATCATCGTTATTCCTAATGATAAATTGTTACAAGTAGTAGATAAAAAATGTTCCGTATCTGATGCATTCAGTAAAGCTGATGAAGTTCTTCGTCAAGGTATCAAAGGTATTTCTGATTTGATCCAAATTCCTGGTTTAATCAACCTTGACTTTGCAGACGTTAAAACTATCATGACTAATCAAGGCGAAGCATTGATGGGTATTGGTGAAGGTACAGGTGAAAACCGTGCTGCAGACGCTGCTAAAATGGCTATCAATAGCCCATTATTGGAAACTGCTATTGATGGTGCTAAAGGCATCTTGCTTAACATTTCTGGTAGCTCCGATTTGGGTATTTTTGAAGTGAATGAAGCAGCTCAAATTATTTCTGATGCAGCAGATCCTGATGCAAATATCATCTTCGGTTCTGTTATCGATGAAAGCTTAGGCGATAAAGTTCAAGTTACGGTTGTAGCAACTGGTTTTGGCAATAACGCTAAAAGCGTACCAGAATTCGGTAAAACAACTACAACATCTCGTCCAGCATCCACTACAACAACAAACAGCGGTATCCCTGATATCCCTGTATTCATGAAACGCTAATTTATAGAGTGTATAATCAAAACATTCGTAAATAAGTAACTTAGTAAGACATATCTTGAGATATGTGTATAGGAGGTACAAATGAAGAAATTAGTATTATTAACTCTAGCAGCTACAGTTGTGGCAGGTAGCGCATTCGCAGCAGCACCTGTAACAAAAATTAGCGATGGTTCCACTAAAGTACAAGCTGATTATGCATTTAAACAACATGTATCTAAAGGTGGCGGCAATAGCAACGATGGTTTCGGTGTTTCTTTGCAACACGACCTTTCCGATAAAACAGCTGTACAATATTCCTATGATAAATTGAATGCAAAAAATGGCGACATTAAAGATCATCAATTAGCATTGGTTTATAAAGTGCATCCAAATGTAAACGTATATGGTGCTGGTACTGCAATTCGTACAAATGATACTGAATTAGGTTTCCAAGCAGGTGTTATTGGTCATGTACCATTGACAGAAAAAGTTAACGGCTTTGCTAAAGCTGGTTGGGGTAATGATATTAAGCAAACTTACCAAGTAGGTGCTCAATATGAAGTTCGCCCTGATGTAGACTTGAACGTATACTATGGCTATGATAAATATAGCGTAAACAACAACGATAAAACTGCAAAAGGTTTACACGCTGGTGTAGGCTACTCCTTCTAAGGATAACTAAAGACCACTCTAATGAGTGGTCTTTTTTGTACATTTATAAAAATAGGTATCTGTAGGGATATTATTTATAAATATATTTTGTATAGGATATTGTATATATCCTATACACCTTAATTTTATTATAAATCAGCTCGTAATTAGTATTATTTCTTATGTATACAATATATTTTCTAAATACTCATTGTATAATTAAATAAGTTTAGGTATGATAAATATGTAATAATTCATTTTAGATAGGATGGTGTAAGTTATGACAAGTGTTGCTGCAAAGCATGCAAAAGGGAAAAAACTTAAAGATGTAATCTTTGTAACTGCTGGCCAAGCCCAAGCTGATGCTAAAGAAAATGGTCGTGAGAACGTTGTTAACGGTACATTAGGTGCGATTCATGATGAAGATGGTAAATTAGTATTCCTTAAAACCGTTAAAGATGAATATTTAAGTCTTCCTGACTCTGAACATATTGGCTATGCACCGATTGCAGGTGTACCTGAGTTCCTTGCTGCTGCAGAGAAAGAATGCTTTGGACAATCTCGTCCAGAAGGTCATATCCGTAGTATTGCTACTGCAGGTGGTACTGGCGGGATTCATCACTTAGTTCATAACTACACAGAACCTGGTGATGAAGTGTTGACTGCTGATTGGTACTGGGGTGCCTATCGAGTAATTTGCAGTGATGTAGGTCGTACACTTGTTACGTATTCTTTATTTGATGAACATAATAACTTTAACCATGAAGCATTCCAAAATCGTGTAAATGAATTAGCTGCTAAACAAACAAATGTGGTAATTTTGTTTAATACACCTGGTAATAACCCAACAGGCTACTCAATTGAGGATAAAGACTGGGAATCCATTCTTAACTTCCTAAAAGAACTCGTTGCTATTGGTCGCAATAATGTGATCATCGGTATTGATGTGGCTTACCTTGATTATTCTGGCGAAAAAGAAGAGGTCCGTGCATTCTTTAGTAAATTTAGTCATTTGCCAAAAGAAATCCTTACATGTGTTTGCTATAGCTTGTCTAAAGGCTTCACTATGTATGGTCAACGTGTAGGAGCTTTGATTGGTATTTCTGATGACGAAGAAATCGCTGATGAATTCTTAGAAATCAATAAGTCTACAAGCCGTGCTACATGGTCTAATATTTGTCGTCCGGCAATGCGTACAATGGCTAATATTGTGGCTGATCCAGCTAAGTTTAAAGAATATGAAGCTGAACGTAATAGCTACTATCAATTAATCCGCGATCGTGCAGATATCTTCAAACAAGAGGCTGCACAAGTTGGCCTTCCAATGTTACCATACCGTGGTGGATTCTTTATTACAATTCCTACAGATTCTGCTAATGCTATCTGTGAAGAATTGAAGAAAGAGCATATTTATGTTATCGCCTTAGCAAATGGTATTCGTGTTGCAGCCTGCGGTATTCCTAAATTCCAAATGACAGGTCTAGCAGAAAAAATTTATAATGTTATGAAACGTCTTGGCAAATTATAATACATAAGTTTTTCTAATATAAAAATCCGCTTGATACATATCAAGCGGATTTTTTAGTGCATGTTTTTTAATGAATATCTTTATGTTCTTTAATATCTTGGTCAGCTTCTTTAGCTAAATTTTCTAAAGCTCGTTTAGGCGCAGTTCGTTCACCAGTTTCAGGATCTACGAATTCAACACGATCTAAAGTATCTGTGATTTGACCTCGAATGAATGATAAGTAGATTTCATAAAGTTCTTTTTTTTCTGCTAACTCCTCTAGTGTGAGTTGTTGTCCAGATTTTTTCTTTGCTGCTAGTTCATTTATGCGCTTTAATGTATCGTTAATATTACTCATATTGACCTCCTGTATTCTATATTAGAATAACATGATTTATTATAACATAGAACTAAATGAATACGTATGGTAAGATATAAGTTGTACGCGTCTGTACTTTCACAAGTGAGAAAGGAGAGCTGTATGCGTGTAACAAAAGCGATAAAGGCAGAGCAATTGAAATTATTGCAAGAGCATTATTTTGATGCAAAACCTGCCCTTGAGTATACAAATGAATTCGAATTATTAGTAGCCGTTGTTTTATCTGCACAATGTACGGATGAGCGGGTTAATATCGTTACGAAACGATTGTTTCCTGAATTAAATCATCCTGCTAAAATGCTTGAAATAGGGGTTACAAAACTTGAAACTCTTATTAAAGATTGCGGTCTTTATAAGTCCAAAGCGAAAAACTTAATTGCTACCTGCCAAATTTTGGTAGAACAATATCATGGTGAGGTACCGCGTGAATTTGATCAGCTGGTAGAATTACCTGGTGTTGGTCGTAAAACGGCTAACGTAGTTGTGTCCGTATTGTTCGGTACGCCTGCCATTGCAGTAGATACCCATGTATTCCGCGTAGCTAATCGATTAAAATTGGGCATTGCTAAAACGCCAGAAGAGATGGAGAAAAAGTTGCAAAAGGCCATACCTAAAGAAGATTGGGCTGCAGCACATCATTGGTTAATTTATCATGGACGTAAATTATGTAAGGCTCGTAAGCCATTATGTGAAGAATGTTTTTTAAATCATGTATGTCCTTCAGCTGGAAAGGTTTAATATGAAAGTAAATAACGAAGAATTTATTGCCCTTTGTGCGACTCATGGCATTGAGGGAATTGATATTGTAAATGAGTTAATGCGTTTTAAAGTACTAGATCAATTGATTTCTAGTAATGCTAGCTCCCGTGAGTGGGGTGTAACAGCAGATGATTTATATGCGTTAGCAGAAAAATCCACAGTCGAGTCTTTTGGTCCTGTTCCATATGATTTGAATATATTCCAAGCTCTATATGGTCCATC
>USAV01000004.1 GCA_900552715.1 uncultured Veillonella sp. | reverse complement strand
TTTTTTTTTTCAAGCAGAAGACGGCATACGAGATCCTCTCTGGCCTCGTGGGCTCGGAGATGTGTATAAGAGACAGGTATATTCATATAAGCTCTTAAATAATGTTTAGTATCTAATACAACTATCTTTTTATATAACATCATTTAGCTATATATATTTATATAAGTCTTACATAACCTTAATATATACCAAACTAACTAGATGCTTATGATTCCTTATTTTATGTAGGTTTATGGTAACTATAATTTTATTATTATAGATGTATGTGTAGAATTATTATTATTTAATTTTAAATACATATTGAAATTTCTGATATAAGGTTGTAAAATAAGCATATAAGTTATGTAATTTACTCATATTAACTCTCACGGAGGTATTATATGTGCTGGTGTGATATTGTAAGTAAAGCTAAAATTGGCAGTTTAAAACATTTAGGTAATGGTATGGAAGGTTCCTTAAGATTCTTAGCTGAAATTATTGTAGGTCTTAGTATCCTTCGGGTATTCGTAAACTGGATTTTTGGCATTTAGGCCTTACAATTAAACAAGAATATATAAAAGACGCTTAGTAATCTAAGCGTCTTTTTTGGGTATGTATTAAGTTATCAAGCGTTATATTTACATATATGACTAGATTATATTATTGATATGCTTCGCTGCAATCAATATATTCCATGATAAGTTGGCATATTTGACCATCTTTATCAAATGCCCAATATACAGGGTATAAACCGTCACCAAAGCCTGATTGAATCATAGGTACTGTTAATTCAGTGTCTGGAATAGTAAAGTTAATCCAATCCCCTTTAGAGCGTTGGTATTGAGGATATGCCATAGCATTTAATTGGAATAAATCGCTATAGTAATCATCGTAAATGTTCTTATCCGGATAGTTAGTATGCCATTGATTGTAAAACTTTCTGTAGGTCTCAATTGTTTCAGCATCAACTACTGTAGCAAGACCAGAATCTACAGGGAATCCAATGTAGCTTTCACCATCATCAAGATCTGTTAAATCTTCTGTGCCTTTTAATGCTAATTCATAGTTCACAGGCTCATTACCACTAAAAACAACGCGGCTTGCTACATAGCGATACTCATTTGGCTCCATTTCAATAATTTTTGTTTCCAATAAATAGGTACCTGGTTCTACCGTTCTAATATATGTATCCAGTTTATTAGGTAGTGTCACCAAGGGATCACAGCATGTAATATGACCAGTTGGAAATGTTACAGTCCACATTGGCAATGTATGTAATGGAAATCCTTTTAGCTCTTTACGGTTAAATAAATCATGATATGGTACGGTAGGTTTTAATTTACCTTCAGAACCTAAACGATTAAACGCTTGAATCCATTCACTTGTTAATTTAGATTGATCCATGTTACTCCTCTGCTTCGTGTTTACAATGTACATACTCGCCTTCTAACACTTCGTAGGCTGCAGTTTTACGAATAATTTGTTTAACTAATGTATCTAACTTTGAACCATTTGTATAGTCTGCAGGTGCATAATAACGTATGCGATGATGACGCATCATCTTATACACCTTATCTTTATCCTTCTTAACAGGATCATAAACACCTATAGAATGACCGCCATTAGCATTAACCAAGCTCATGCAAGGAATATCTGTATCACTATCCCCAATATATATCATATTGCGAAACGGTACACGTTGATCTTCAGGTTTAACATAATCATTAACACCTGTGTCATTGATATCTAAAATTCCTTTTTGAATACGGAATAAAAACTGTGTTTTATTTGTATAGTTAATGGCTTGTGCAGGCCATACGGCTACACCTTTATCATCAAACATGAATGCACTAGCATAGATTTTGGTGAAAGCTCCCTCTTTCGCCATTTCAGTACCTTCTATCATCTCTTTTAAACCAGAAGATATGATGTAATGTTCAATGCGTACACCGTGTTCTAAACCATATTCACGAATACGCTCAAACCAAGTGCGAACACCTTCATATAGTTCCACTTGATTCCCATATTCCATAAGCTTTTCTCGAGTTACATAAAAACGACCCACTGCTTCTTGAATCATCTTGTACATATAAGCCAAGTTATTATCCATATCATTTTTCTTAGCCAGCTGATTAGATTCTTGCCAGAACTGTTTGATTTGCTCTTCATCATAGCCAACAGATTGGATAAAGCCTTGTGCCTGCATATCATCAGGTGTTAAGGTCTTATCAAAATCATAACACATGGCAAGAACTGGCATACATGATTCTAGTGATTGTAATGAATCTTTACTTTCATTCTTATAGGTGATCATACTCCACCTCCTTGTAATAATAAAACAATAAACAAAAAATAGTCTTTGCACCCTCTTATATTCCTGAGATGTCCCTTTGACAACCCCTTTTGTCTATATTTTACACGATACGTCAACGCTATAGGCGTAAAAGCAGGTCATAATTCTCCTTAAAATAAAGAATCTTGTGTGTAATTTGTATCTACAATCCAGCTTTTTTCCGCACTTTCTTTAATAATTGCTGTTTTTGAAAGTTTTCCAATTAGCAAGCTAGAGTTCGGATCATGTAATAAGCAATTTTGGCGAACTGCAGCCTGATTTGTATTGGCATAACAATAGCGACAAAAATGGCTACAAGTATCATAGGCACCTATATCACCATGTAAATAACAATTACACTCTGGTCTAGCTAGTGTACGTTTCGGTGCTTTTAATGTTACGTTCCAAGCTCGTTCATAACAGTCTAGTGTAAGACAGCCCTCTGTATTAACACCTAATGCTTTGAAAACGTCCCCTTCTCCACAGGTTTTAAGTATCATATGATGAGAATGAGCTATAGATACTAATTCTTTAATGATCTTCCTTTGAATATCTAAACTCGGTCTATAACCTTCGGGAAAGTTCTGAGCTACCTTATCAAATATATCTATGAAGCTGACAACTACGGTATCTGTGTAGCCTTCTAGAGACTTAGCCATTTTATAAAAGCTTTCAAAATGAAAATCAACTGTATAGTTGTGGGTTAAAATAATAGGATCATAACGCCACACCATGGACTGAGGATTACGTTTTGTAGATATTCGTTTAAATCCGTCTATTACTAAATCTACTTTTGGTACATTAGTCTCTATATCCGCTCCATATGGAGTTATAGTCATATGCCAATACTGTCTATAATCATTTATTTCATGTAAGAGCGGAATGAAAGGCAACGGATTCTTTGTACAAAACACAATACCATCTACAACTTCATGATTAATAGGATATCGAGTTATCTGCATCGGATTATAGGGATTGCGTACATCTACAAATCCTTGGCGGACACGATTAATTAACCATTGCCCATAAAAGGCAGGAATATCCGTACGCTGTCCCGTCTGTAAAATCATAGTCCTGCCCTTTCATAAAACAAAAATATAGATGTATTATATCATACTCAATATTAATTATTTATGTAATAAGTGTGATATTTATAGTATGGTACATTCTCATTTTATGGTACTATTAAGTGTATTAAAAATGAGGAGAACTGAAAATGAATGATATATTTGAAAAAAATCATCCTATGAAAGATGATAAAGAGTTTATTACCTCCTATTGGAGTGATCGAGCTAGTGATTTTGGCTCTTTACGAGCTAAAGAATTAGAAAGCCCTAAACTTAAACTTTGGCGTGATGAGTTGATGAGTCATATTTTTGAATCTGACCGTTCTTTACGTATTTTAGATATTGGTTGTGGTGCAGGTTTTTTCAGTATTATTCTTTCTGAATTAGGCCATTCTGTACATGGTATTGATATTACGCCTAATATGATTAATGAAGCTAATCAGCTTGCAGAATCTCTAAATTCTGACGCTACATTCTCTGTTATGGATGCTGAAAATCTTAGCTTTGATACGAATACCTTTGATATCGTTGTAGCTCGCAATGTAACATGGAATTTACCACATCCAGATAAAGCCTATGCTGAATGGTTGCGTGTCATCCGTCCTGGCGGTTTAATTCTTAATTATGATGCAGAACACGCTCGCAATCATCATGATTTACCGAAATCCGTACATCATGCGCACGAACATGTTAGCAATGAATTAAAAGAACGTTGTCATACAATATATCATATGCTAGAAATTTCATCCTATACACGTCCACAATGGGACAAAGAACTGCTCACTAAGATGGGAGCTAGCTCAGTATCTATTGATCCTACTGTAGGTCCTCGCATTTATAGTGAAGAAGATGAATTCTACATTCCAGTACCTATGTTTTTGGTAAAAGCTATTAAATAGATATTGGATAATAGGTCAGTAAAATTAATATTACATAATACAAAACCCACTCTATGAAGTATCATGAGTGGGTTTTCTTTATATGCTAATCAATATATTAGCCCATAGACAAGTTAATAGTAATTAATAAATATTAGTTTCTAAAATATTCTTGAGCTTTTGTAATTTCAGCACGAAGTTTTTCTTCGTCAATTGTAAGCAATTCTTTGTCTTTCATAAGAACTTTACCGCCTACAATTGTAGTATTAGCATCAGAACTATTTGCAGAGTATACAAGTGCTGCTAAATCGTTGTAACGAGGCATCCAGTGCATACCAGATACATCATATAAAACGATATCTGCACGATAGCCTTTCGCTAATACACCGAGGTCTGTATAACCAAGCGCTTTTGCGCCTTCTACAGTGCCCATATGCCAAGCTGCTTGTGCAGGGATGGCTTTAGGATCGTAGAGACGTGCTTTATGTAATGTAGCAGCAAGGCGTACTTCTTCAAGCATATCCGCATTATTATTAGATGCGGAACCATCAGTACCAAGCCCAACAGTAATACCTTTACCGATCATTTCAGGAACTGGTGCAATACCACTTGCTAATTTAAGGTTAGATTGTGGATTATGTGCTACAGCTACATTGTTTTTAGCCATAATGTCCATATCTTCGTCTGTAACATGAACACAGTGTGCAGCCAATGTAGTATTCCAGAATAACCCTAAATCATGCATATGAGCAATTGGTGTCTTACCAGTAGCTTTCATAACATTCTCCACTTCCCCTTTAGTTTCGGACAAGTGCATATGAATGCCACAGTTTAGTTCATGAGATAAAGCGATAACCTTTTCCATGTAAGCATCTGGACAGGTATATGGTGCATGTGGTCCAAGTAACACTTTGATGCGGTCATTATCAAAGCCATTCCAAGTGCGAAATAAATCAGCATTTTCAACTAATGCTTGATCTGCTGTTGGAGAAACACCTGCTAAGCCGCGAGATAATACAGATCGAATGCCAGTTTCTTTTACTACCTCAGCCGTAGTATTCATAAAGAAATACATGTCACTAAAGGTTGTAGTACCAGTGCGCAGCATTTCAGCAATACCAAGTTTTGTGCCATAACGTACATAATCGTCGTTTAGTTTTGCTTCTGTCGGCCAAATTGCAGTTTCAAGCCATTCCATAAGCTCAAGATCATCTGCATAGTTTCTAAATAGCCCCATCGCAATATGAGTATGCGTATTTACAAGACCTGGCGCTGCCAATTGGCCTTTACCATCTAGCACTTCCTTAGCATTGTCTTTTGCCTTGATAGTTTCACTATCATTTAAAATAGCTGTAATATAACCATTTTCAATTTCAATGGCATGGTTTTTAAGAACACCCTCATCGGTGAGGACATCTACGTGAGTAATCAATAAATCAGACATAGTCTTCCCTCATAGGTATAACCGAGCCATAATAGCTCGGTTATATTTGGTTAATTAGTTTACTTTTGTAAGGTAGTCGATTTGATCTTGTGTTAAGGAATCTAAGTCGTACCCCATGGAGTTCAATTTAAGTTTTGCAATTTCCGCATCTAATTCATGAGGCAATACATATACCTTAGGTTCCATAGCTTTGCCATTATGTAAGATATGTTCTGCCGCAAGAGCTTGCATAGCAAAGGACAAGTCCATGATTTCTGCAGGGTGACCATCACCAGCTGCAAGGTTAACTAAGCGACCTTCAGCTAATACGTAAAGCTTGCGACCATCTGCCATAGTATAGCCTTCGATGTTTTGACGAACACGTTCATGACTTATCGCAAGTTCTGTAAGATCAGCTACATTAACTTCACAATCAAAGTGACCAGCATTACATAAGATAGCTTTATCTTTCATTACTTCATAATGTTCTTTTACAATAACATCTTTACAACCTGTTACAGTACAGAAAATATCCCCTACTTTAGCAGCTTCAATCATAGGCAATACTTTGAAACCATCGAATACAGCTTCAATCGCTTTAATTGGATCTACTTCTGTTACATATACATGAGCACCAAGGCCTTTTGCACGCATAGCAACGCCTTTACCGCACCAACCGTAACCAGCTACGACAACATTTTTACCTGTTACAGTTAAATTAGTAGTACGCATGATACCATCCCAAACGGATTGGCCTGTACCATAACGGTTATCAAAGAGATATTTACAGTAGGAATCGTTTACTGCAATCATAGGGAATGTCAATTGTTTAGCGTTCTCTAATGCATATAAACGATGTACACCTGTTGTAGTTTCTTCACTACCACCTAACAAGCGTTCTTTTGCATCTTGGCGTGTTGTGTGCAACAAGTTTACCAAGTCACCACCATCATCGATAATAATGTGTGGTTTATGATCAAGAGCCTTGTTAAGGAAGTTGAAATATTCTTCCTCAGTACAATCATACCAAGCGTATACAGTTAGGCCCATGTCAACAAGACCAGCCGCAACATCATCTTGTGTAGATAATGGATTGGAACCAGTTACGATAACATCAGCGCCACCTCGTTTTAATACAGTGGCTAAATATGCTGTTTTTGCTTCCAAGTGAACACTTACAACAATAGTTTGACCTTTGAAAGTTTGTTCTGCTTCAAAACGGTCGCCCAAGGTATTCAATGTAGGCATAAAGTTAGAAACCCAATCAATTTTTTTACGGCCTTCTGCAGCTAAATTAATATCTTTAATTAAAGATTGCATAATAACTCCTTTTACTAATATGAGTTGATATAGTTAAAATAAAGATTTGATAGTAAACCCACTTGGATTTGTTTGTTATTTAGATTCTACAATTTGACGCAGCTTATCAATAGACACTTCATAATTTGGTTTTAAAACACCTTCTTCAGTAATGATAGCAGTCACTAGATCATGTGGTGTAACATCGAAAGCTGGATTTAGTATATCAATACCATTAGGTGCTGTTTGAACACCATGTAACGATGTCACTTCATAATCGTCGCGCATCTCAATAGGAATATCCGTACCATTTTCAAGGGTAAAGTCAAATGTGCTGTATGGCGCGGCTACATAGAATGGAATGTTATGGAATTTAGCTAGTACAGCTACACCATAGGTACCAATCTTATTGGCTACATCACCTTTTGTAGTGATGCGGTCAGCACCGACGATAACGGCATCAATGAGGCCATGTTGCATCGCATAGGCCGCCATATTATCAGTCTCAAGAGTAACAGGAATACCATCCTCATGAAGTTCAAAGGCAGTAAGTCGAGCACCTTGTAATAATGGTCTTGTCTCATCAGCATACACGCGTTCCAATTGACCATTTTCATGTAATTTACGGACAACACCAAGTGCTGTACCTAAACCGCCTGTAGCTAGTGCACCAGCATTACAATGAGTAAGAATACGAATATTCTTTTGTCCTTCAAATAATGTGGCCCCTGCTTCTGCCATACGGCGATTCAAAGATACATCTTCTTCATGAATTATAATAGCCTCTTTTGTAATAAGATCGACTACTTCACTCATAGAAGACATACTTTCAACATGATTTTTAACAAGACAGATAACACGATCCACAGCCCAAGCCAAGTTGATTGCGGTAGGACGAGTTTCCTTTAAGGTCTCACTAAAATCATATAAACTTGTAAGTTGTTCACTAAACGGAACCTCCAAACGTCCTGCTTCCATAGCAGCTAGAATAAGACCATAACTGGCAGCAACACCAATAGCAGGTGCGCCACGAACGCGAAGCATTTTAATAGCTTCGGCTACTTGTCGCCAATCTGTACAGTGAACATACGTAATTTCAGTAGGCAATTTAGTTTGATCTAATAGTACTAGCGTATCGTTACGCCATTCAATATTAATCATACCTTCTCCTTCGATGAACTATTATGTTTCGTTATGAATGGATTATAGTTTAAAGCCACCATATTCTTGCATGCGATTATGCGCGTCATAACGAGCATCTACATCGATTGCATCAATAGCACCTAAAATAAGAGATTTAAGTTGAGCAGCCATGTCGCCCATCATTTCTACCACTTCACCATGTGTCAACGCAGATTCAGAAATACCTGCTGCATAGTTTGTAATCATAGAAATCGTAGCATATGCCATTTCTGCTTCATTAGCTAAGTTTACTTCCGGTACATTTGTCATACCTACTGTATCACCACCGAGCATGTGGAACATTTTAATTTCCGCTGGTGTTTCAAAACGAGGACCTTCTGTACAAACATAGGTACCGCCATTATGAATTGTTAGGCCTTGTTCAGTCCCTACCTTTTGAAGAATATCACGTAATTCAGGGCAGTAAGGATTTGTAACATCAAGATGTGCTACTGGACGGTCACCACCTTCATAGAATGTAGTGATGCGGTTCCTCGTAAAATCTAAGAATTGATCTGTCAAAACGAAATGACCAGGCTTGAAGTTTTCATTTAAGGAACCTACAGCTGTTGTAGAAATAATAAATGTAACGCCTAATTTTTTGAGGCCCCAAATATTAGCACGATAATTAATTTTGTGTGGAGGAATCGTATGATCTTTGCCGTGACGAGCAACAAAGATTACTGTTTTCCCATGGTATGTACCTTGTACATAATCTATTTCACCATATGGTGTCATTAAGGATTCTTCATGAATATTTTCAAAGATGGATGGATCATAAACGCCAGTACCACCAATTACGCCAATTGCACTCATTGTGACCTCCTATTATTAATCACTCTATCTTTTATTTTCTCATAGAATAGAAAAACAGGCTATAGGAAAAACCTAGTAGCCTGTATTTTTTCAACATATTATAAAGTTTTATTGAATTGGACCTTTAGGAGCAAACATATCTTGTAACTCTTCACGTGTGAAATGATATTTTTCATTACAATAGTGACAAACAAGCTCTGTTACTTCATCTTCTAGAATAGCCTCTTTATCTTCTTCTCTTAATGTCATGAGTACGGCACCAAAGCGATCGCGGCCACAACGACATTGGAAATGAATCGGTTCATTATATACTTCATTTACAGTTAAGCCATCAAGAACACGTTCCATAAGGCCTTTACCATCTGGATTTGCTTTCAAATATTCTGTAATAGGGCCAAGCTCATTAATATTCTTTTCGACTTGGGCTAATGCTTCATCTGTTGCATCTGGCAAAGCTTGTACGATAAAACCGCCTGCCACAACGGTATGATAATCTGGATCTACCAATACACCTAAACTAATAGTAGAAGGTACTTGCTCAGAAGCATATAAATAGTAAGCCAAATCCTCTGCTACTTCACCACTTTGAATAGGACTTGTGGAGGTATAGTCTTGTGCTAATTGTGTAAAACGAGTTACTTGGACTTCCCCATTATGGCCTACAGCAGCACCTACATCAAGCTTACCAGCTCGTTTTAAAGGTACATCTACATGTGGCTCATCCACATATCCACGAACTGTATTATCTGCAAAAGCATCTACGTGAACAACGCCTAAAGGACCATCACCTTTGATGCGAAGACTTACATTTTCATGGTTTTTAAAGTCCCCAGCCAATAAAATAGCACCAGTCATAGCACGACCTAAAGCAGCCGTTGCTACAGGCCATAAATCATGACGTACGCGAGCTGTTTCAACAGTATCTGTTGTTACCGCTAAAGACATACGAACCCCTTCTCGGGTCGTAAAACGTTTTATATAATCCATTCTATCATTCCTTATTTCTAATTAATAAATCATATACACTTAATAGTGCTTTTATAGTATATCATGTCATAGAATTACTTTTCAATAATAGGGAATATATGTTCGTCTACACTAATTTCAAGTTAAAAGAACATATTTTCGATAATATAAAAACACCCAGCATCATGAGATACTGAGTGTTTACTATGTAATTATTAGAATTGATCGATAAGGTTAACCATTTCAATAGCACCCATAGCACAGTCGTAACCTTTATTGCCAGCTTTAGTACCAGCGCGTTCGATAGCTTGTTCAATGTTTTCAGTAGTTACTACACCGAACATAACAGGAATACCAGTTTCCAAGGAAACATGAGCAATACCTTTTGCCACTTCATTACATACATAGTCATAATGAGTTGTAGCACCACGGATAACGGCACCTACACAAATAACTGCATCGAAGCGACCAGATGAAGCAGCTTTTTTAGCGATTAATGGAATTTCATAAGCACCTGGTACCCAGATAACAGTGATATCCTCTTCTTTTACATCGTGACGCAATAAGCAATCTTCAGCACCGCCGATTAATTTAGATGTTATGAACTCGTTAAAACGAGAACCGATAATAGCAAATTTTTTACCAGTACCTAATAAGTTACCTTCTTGAACCTTCATTATGTTGACCTCCTATATTCCATTAAAGGAAATTCTTATGTGACGAGCAATTTGTTAAATAAAACTAAAACATTAGTCTTCTAACATATGACCCATTTTCTCTTCTTTTGTTTTTAAGTAGCCTGCATTGAATTTATTGGCTGCAATGATAAGCGGTACACGGCTAGTTACATCGATCCCCCAATGTTCTAATCCATGGCGTTTTTCAGGATTATTCGTTAACAAACGAATGCTTTTAATACCTAAGAAACGGATAATTTGAGCCGCTAAGGAGTATTCGCGCATATCTGCAGGGAATCCTAATTGTTCATTAGCTTCTACAGTATCTAAGCCTTGTTCTTGCAAAGCATAAGCTTTAATTTTATTAGTTAAACCGATGCCACGACCTTCTTGGCGCATATAGACTACAACGCCTTTACCTTCTTTTTCGATGGCACGCAATGCGTGATCTAATTGTTCACCACAATCACAACGTTTAGAACCAAATACATCGCCTGTTAAACATTCTGAGTGAATACGAACAAGAACATCGTTACAGTTTTGTACATCACCTTTAACGATAGCTAAATGTTCTTTATGATCTAAATCATTTTTGAATACAAAGATGTTAAAATCACCAAATTTAGTAGGCAATTTAGAACAAGCACCGAGCTCTACCATATCTTCATGTTGTTTACGATACTCAATAAGTTCTGCTACAGATGCAATTTTAAGATCATGTTCTTTAGCGAATTGTAAAAGGTCAGGCAAGCGAGCCATATCGCCATCGTCTTTTGTGATTTCACAAATAACAGCAGCCTCTTGTAAGCCTGCTAAGCGACAAAGGTCGATAGATGCTTCTGTATGGCCTTGGCGAACTAATACGCCACCCTCTTTATATACTAGAGGGAATACGTGACCAGGACGACGGAAGTCTTCTGGTTTAGCATTAGGATCTAATAATTTTTGAATTGTATAAGCACGTTCTGCTGGAGAAACGCCTGTTGTAGTATCTACATGGTCAACAGTAACGGTGAAAGCAGTTTCATGGTTATCTGTATTTTTGGCAACCATTGCAGGAATGCCAAGCTTTTCTAAGGCTTCACGACGCATAGGTGTACATACGATACCGCGCGCGTATTTAACCATAAAGTTAATATTTTCTTGTGCAGCAAACTCTGCAGCGATGATAAGATCACCTTCATTTTCACGGCTTTCATCATCAACAATAATAACAGGTTTACCAGCTTTAAGGTCTTGTAAGACCTCTTCAATAGAATGTAATTGTTCGCTCATAGGAACGCTCCTTACTTTATATAAATCCATTCTCTACTAAGAGGGATTGCATAGATTTCTTAGGTTTTTCTTCGGTAGGTTCGCTACCAAGATTCATAAAATGACGAATGTATCGACCAGCAATATCCGTTTCTAAATTGACCTCCGTACCAATGTGAGCAGAACCTAAAATAGTTTCGCTCAAGGTGTGAGGAATAATAGATACGGAAAAACTGCTGTCCGTTCGTCGCATAATGGTGAGGCTAATACCATCAATCGTAATAGACCCCTTATAAATAACGTAATCCATAACGGATTTTGGGGCCTCTATGGTAAAGATAATGGCATTATCCGTTTGTTCACGATCAATGATGCGGCCTGTCCCATCTACGTGACCAGCTACAATGTGACCACCGAATCTGCCATTAGCGAGCATAGCTCGTTCTAAATTGACAGGTTGATGAACTTTCAAATTAGTGAAAGTAGTCATCTTAATCGATTCAGGCATTACATCTGCGGTAAATACGCCATTACCAATCGTTGTAGCCGTCAAACATACACCGTTAACAGCTACGGAGTCACCTATTTTTAAATCACTAAATATTTTATTCCCCCGAATTGTTATGGCTAAGGATTTAGGGCCCTTTTTAATGCTCTCTACACGGCCGATTTCTTCAACGATTCCCGTGAACATAAGCGCCCCTCCTTCCTTCACGATACGCTTCGATACGAATGTTATTATCTAATACTTTAGTTTTTGTAAAAGTTAACTGTGGAGAAGATTCTAAACTTTCAAAGCCACGACCACCTACAGCAAGTGTAGCCTCTGTACCACCGATTATTGTATTACCAATATAAGTAACAACCTTATCAAAGTTCAATGTTTCTACAAATGAACTTATAATGGCAGAGCCACCTTCAACTAATAATGAAGTATAACCAAAATCGCCCAACTTCGTAAGAATATCATCAATAGATAGTTTTTTAATATCTATTACGATATCTGTACTTTTACTTTTACGAGTAGATACTGATTCAACAACAGTAACAAGAGCCCCTACTTGTTCCAGCGCCTGTATTCGTTCTTTAGGACAACCTTTCGATACAAATATATGTACCTTGCGAGTATCTACTTCAAATATATGACTTGTGGTAGGTGTTCTACCTAGACTATCTAAGATGATTACATCAGGCTGATGAACATGAATCGTTTCATCAAGTATCCTTGTATCTAATAAAGCCTCTGATAATTCAGTGTCAGTTAAACGACAGTTTAATTGAGGATTATCGGCCAAAATTGTACCGATACCAACGAGCATGGCATCATGAGTAGCACGCAGTATATGTCCATCTCGGCGGGAGGACTCATTCGTAATCCATTGGGATTGGCCGGTAAAAGTGGCAATCTTACCATCAAGGGACATAGCACTTTTAATAGTTACAAAAGGTTTACCTGTCTGTATATATGTAAAGAAATGCTCATTTAGTTCAGCACATTCCTCACTACATACGGGGCAAACAACCTCTATGCCTGCTTCACGGAGTAAATCCATACCCTTTCCCGATACTAGTGGATTAGGATCTGTACTACCTACAACGACCTTAGCTATGCCAGCCTCGATAATACGCAGCGCACAAGGTGGAGTTTTACCATAATGAGAGCATGGCTCTAAGGTTACATATAAAGTAGCACCCTTAGCATTATCACCAGCTTGGTTTAAGGCATGAACCTCAGCATGAGCTGTACCAGCCTTATGATGATAACCTTCACCGATTATTGTATTGTCTTTAACCACTACGGCACCCACCAAAGGATTTGGCGAGGTGTGACCTGTGGCTAATTTTGCCAGTGCAATGGCGCGTTTCATATATGCTACGTCATCCACCATATCACCTCAATAAAAAAAGGACTATATACATAGTCCTTGGGTAATCATAATTGCGCACAACAAATGCGCCTCGTCTTTTCTCATCCAGACTGTACTGTCGGTATCGGAATTTCACCGATTCATACCCATAAGGTTCGCGGACTATACCGCCGGTAAGGAATTTCACCTGTCCCCAAAGACTTATCTATTTTCTTTATGAATTAATAGTAACACTTTTATTAGGGTTATGCAAGAAGTATAGATTTATACTGAGAAGAATTATTAAATAAATCGTGATATTTATATTTAACATATATATTCTCTTTTTTATTTATGACTGTGATTTAAGTTTTTAAGATAAAGATTCTATAAACTATGTATACAGAAGTTGGTGATTTATATCACATATTTACAATATGAATAGGACTATCATGAAATATATAGTTAAATAACTATATTATATTGATATTAATTATTAAATTAAGGTGATAATATGGCAAAAAAAAGAATTTCTGATGTACTCATAGATGTCTTAGCTAGTGCTGGCATTAAACGTATTTATGGCATCACTGGCGATAGTTTAAACTCTGTAAACGATAGTTTACGTCGCAATGGTAAGATTGCATTTGAACATGTACGTCATGAAGAAACAGCAGCCTTCGCTGCAGGTGCAGAAGCATCCTTAACGCATAAACTAACTGTATGTGCTGGTAGCTCTGGCCCTGGTAACTTACATTTGATCAATGGTCTATTCGACTGCCATCGCAATCGTGTTCCAGTATTGGCTATTGCTTCTCACATTCCTCAATCTGAAGTAGGGTTAAATTATTTCCAAGAAACACATCCAGAAAACTTATTTAAAGAGTGTTCTTGTTTCTGCGAACTTGTATCCAATCCTAAACAAATGCCAGAAATCTTATTCCGTGCTATGAATGCTGCTGTAGGTAACCAAGATGTGGCAGTCATAGTCCTCCCTGGTGATGTTGCAGTTATGGAAATGGAAATTGATGAATTGCCTGTATGGACTCCACCTCGTTTACCTCATATCGTGCCACAACGCGACGATATTGAAGAAATGGCTGCTCATTTAGAAACTGGTAAACGTATTACTCTATTCTGTGGTGCAGGCTGTGAAGGTGCTCATGACGAAGTGGTAGAATTGGCCAAACGCTTACAAGCACCTGTAGTACACGCTTTCAGAGGTAAAGAATGGGTTGAATGGGATAACCCATATGATGTTGGTATGACTGGCCTTTTAGGCTATACATCTGGGTATCGTGCTATTGAACAATGCGATACACTCGTAATGCTTGGTACCGATTTCCCTTACCGTCCATTCTATCCAGAAAATGCGAAAGTAATTCAAGTGGATAGAGATCCTAGTGCTTTAGGTCGTCGTGTTCCTCTTACACAAGGTATTATTGGTACTGTAAAAGATACATTAAAAGAATTATTACCTCTTGTTGGACAACGCGGTGATACTGAATTTATCGACACTGTACGTAAAGCATATGCTAAATTTAGAGGCGACTTAGATAGCTATGCTGTAGCTGAACCAGATGGCGTGGCAATTCACCCTCAATACTTTGTAAACCGTCTTAATAAATTAGCTGCTGAAGATGCTATCTTTACCTTTGACGTAGGTACACCAGTAATTTGGACCGCTCGTCATTTAAAAACAAATGGTAAACGCCGCATCTTAGGTTCCTATAACCATGGCTCCATGGCTAATGCTATGATGCATGCTATTGGAGCTCAAAATGCATGTCCAAACCGTCAAGTCATTTCCCTCTCAGGTGATGGTGGTTTCACAATGATGATGGGCGAAATGTTAACATTAAAACAACTTAACTTGCCAGTCAAAATCTTTGTATTCAACAACGAGGAACTTAGCTTCATCGCTATGGAAATGAAAGCTTCTGGCTACCTAGACTATGCTACAGACTTTGTAAATCCAGACTTTGGAAAACTTGCAGAAGCGGCTGGTATTAAAGGTGTGAGCATTCAAAATTCTAGTGAAGTAGACGAAAAAATCATGGAAGCTCTCAACCATAATGGTCCTGTTATCGTCAATGTTCACGTAGACAAACAAGAACTTGCTATGCCTCCTAAAATTGCATATCAACAAGCTAAAGGCTTTAGCAAATACTTGATCAATGCAATCCTTGATGGCCGTGGTACAGAACTTAAAGAAATGGCCAAAACAAACTGGATGAAATATAAATCTCTATACTAAAAATCTGCCAAATTTACAAAACTCTGCCAAACTAAATAAACTGCAAAACTTTCAAAAAGAGGAGTCATCATTTGATGACTCCTCTTTTTTACTTAAAATTAATTATATACTGTTATAAAACCTTCAGTCCATCCTCTAAGATTAAGTGTAATAGGATCGATACCTAAACACTCTAATCCATATACTTTAAATATATCCCAGGTCTTATACCAAGCTAATGCCGCCTCTGCATATTCTAAAGTGCTAAATAATCCCACGTATCCAGAAGAAGTATAATTAACATCTAAATCATAATCATACCAAACACCATAAATTTTGTTATTTACTATTTCATAGTTAATATCCTCACCTAAATGAGCACAGTCATTTAAATAGTGAGTTGTTATAGAAAAGGAATCATCATCTAACTCAGAAAATCCAGACAATATTTTAGACTCAGCTAGAGCCGTTTCGGCTAAAGATAACTTAGAGAAAAAGCCTAAGCAAAAATACTCTGTATAAGGTAACTTCTCATTCCTTTTATAATGTGCTACAGCTTCATATATTGGAATTCTCATAATTCACCAACTTGCTATAATATAAACACAATAAATATCATACTTTAAATATTTTTATCTATAGTAATCGTCCTCGTAATCGTCTTTATATCGTATTGCATCTAGATCTGATGGAGATAATACATTTCCTTCTTCATCAACATATTCTCGGAATTCATTAAAGTATACACCTGGAATATCGGATTCTTCTAACTCAGGCACATCCTCAGGCTCAATATCCCAAAATTCTATCTCCACAGATTGATTTTTACATTCCTTTGTCAAATTACAACACTCCCTAGTACAAATAATATATCTTAATAGTATTGTAGCAAAATATATAAAAATAAGCACTATATCACCTTTTGGGTATATAGTGCTTATTTTATATTTAATGCTTATTTTGTATTTTATTATGCCCCAAAGAGTGACATTTGTTCATCTTCAGGTAGTTCACCACAGCATTTGAGTTCTTTCATTAAATCAATGATGGTGTTAGATACTTTACAACGACGTTGCAAGTCTTTTAGAGATGTAAACGGACGTTCTTCTCGTTCAGCTACGATAGCATCAGCTACTGTTTCACCTAAGGAATCAATAGCCAAGAATGGCGGTAACAAAGCACCATCTTTAATGCTAAAGCGTCTTGCTTCAGAGTGTTGAATATCTACATTAACAAAACGATAGCCTCGTTGATACATTTCCATAGATACTTCTAAGGCGCTCATAAGGTCCTTATCCTTTGGACTGGCACCGCGATCGAGGGCCTTGATACGATTGAACTCAGTCATTTGCGTTTTAAGGTCACCCGTCATAATGCGCAAATCAAAGGCCTTCGCTCGAATGGAGAAGTATGCTGCATAAAATGCTAATGGATGATATACCTTAAACCACGCAATACGGAAGGCCATCATTACATAGGCTACCGCATGAGCCCGTGGGAATAGATAGGAAATCTTTTTACAAGATTCAATAAACCATTCAGGAATATTGTTTTCCCGCATTTCAGCTTCAAATTCCGTCGTAGCTTGACCTTGTTTATTGCGCTTTTCAATGCCCTTCCCTTTACGTACGTTCTCCATTACGAAGAAACTATGCTTTCGATCCATGCCGCGATGAATTAAGAAGTTCATTACATCATCACGGGTAGAAATAGCTTCGTTCAACTTACAAGTACCATTTTTAATGAGGTCTTGCGCATTGTCGAGCCATACGTTGGTACCATGAGAGAAACCAGAGATACGAACTAAGTCAGAGAATGTTTGAGGACGAGAGTCTTCAAGCATGCCCCGTACGAACTTCGTACCACATTCCGGCACAGCCAAGCTAGCTACTTGGTCACCTTGTAATTGTTCAGGCGTTAAACCAATACCCTCTGTAGAGGAGAATAGACTTAATGTACGAGGATCATCGAACGGTATAGTTTTAGCATCTATACCAGTCAAATCCTCTAGCATACGAATGATGGTCGGATCATCATGACCAAGAATATCGAGCTTAGTCATACGACCTTCGATGGAGTGATAGTCAAAGTGAGTTGTTAATACACCACTTTCCTTTTTATTCGCAGGATGCTGTATAGGCGTAAAGTGATGCACATCCATATCACGAGGACATACCATGATACCGCCAGGATGTTGGCCAGTAGTATTCTTAACATTGGTAAAGCCTTTTGCTAAATGTTCAAAGAAACCACTGCGAGCTTGAATATCTCGAACTTCGGCGTATTTTTTAACATATCCAAATGCTGTTTTATCCGCAATAGTACCGATGGTACCCGCTTTAAATACATTATCACGTCCAAATAGTTCTTCCGTATACTTGTGTGCCTTTGCTTGGTAATCACCGGAGAAGTTAAGGTCGATATCTGGAACCTTATCACCTTCGAAACCAAGGAAGATGGCAAACGGAATATCATGGCCATTAGTTTGTAGCGCATGACCACACTCTGGACAATCTTTACGTGGTAAGTCAAAGCCACCTGCGTATTCGCCCTTTTCAAAGAATTCAGAATGCTTACAATTAGGGCATATATAATGTGGCGGTAATGGATTCACCTCTGTAATTTCAGACATGGTTGCTGCAAAGGAAGAACCTACAGAGCCACGAGAACCTACAAGATACCCATCATCAAGTGATTTTTTTACTAGCTTATGAGCAATGTAATACAATACGCCGTAACCATTGGAGATAATACAGTCTAGTTCATAATCAAGTCGCTCTTGTACTACGCGAGGCAATGGGTCCCCATAAATGGCTTTCGCATTTCTATAACACATTTCTGTGAAAGCTTCATCGGCACCTTCAATCTTTGGAGAATATGTGCCATCTGGAACTGGTTTAATATCTTCAATGCTATCATTAATTGCACGAGTATTAGTAACAACTACTTCATAGGCCTTTTCTTTACTTAAGTAAGGGAAGGATGCCAACATTTCATCAGTGGTACGTAAATGTAAATCCGGTTGTTCATCCGCATCTGGATAACCACAGGCAGTCAACATGATTTCACGGTAAATCTTTTCTTCTGGTGTTAAATAGTGAACGTCACAGGTTGCACAAACAGGCTTATTTAATGCATCCCCTAATTCAATAACCGTTTTGTTCATATCAATAAGGGCTTGCTCATCTGGCATAAGTCCTTTACGAACCAAGAACATATTATTTGTATGTGGCTGAATTTCAAGATAGTCATAGAAAGATGCAATCTCTAATAGTTCTTCCTTTGTAGCGCCGCGAACAATGGATTGCATAAGTTCACCAGCTTCACAAGCAGAACCGATAATAATGCCTTCACGATGTTCTTCAATAACAGAACGAGGCAAACGAGGACGTACCTTATAGTGTTCAAGGTGAGAAATAGATATCATCTTGTACAGATTGCGCAACCCCACCATATTTTTAGCTAATAAGATAATATGGTAACGTTTATCTTTTTCTTTTTTCTTCTTCTTATCTACTACAGGCTCTTCATCACGAGCAACAATTTCATCATCAATGAGATAGCCTTCTACACCGTAGATAACCTTAACGCCCAACTCTTTACCAAGAGCTTGAGCTTCTGGAAAGGCTTGTACAACGCCGTGATCTGTAATAGCCACCGCAGGATGACCCCATTTTTTTACTGTTTTAAATAGGTCTTTAACAGATACAAGGGCATCCTTATCACTCATCTTAGTATGTAAGTGCAGCTCTACACGGGAGTCTGGACGGTTTTCAGTGCGCTCCACGCTATTAGTTTCCATAGCTTCAATGCTTCGAATAGATAAGATATAATCCTTATCAAATCGATCATCAAAGCTGACGCTACCTTGTACGCGTACACGTTGTAAACCTTTCAATTGTTTAAGTAGCGCATCCCCTTCTTCAGGGCTGTTCGTAAACTTGATAAATTTGATACTATTCGTATCGTCTACGATGCTACCGTTAACGATACTTTTACCAGTCTTAGTATCACGTTTATCTAGACCAACAAATACACCTTCAAAAATAACACTAGGCGTATCCAAAGTGCCCATAATTTTAGAGGTAACTCCCTCAATTTTAGGTCCTAAAATCATGCCTTCATCAGTAGGAGCATCCTTCGGTGCACGACGAGGATATTTACTATCCCCTTCACTACCTTTAGCAGTAGATTTTGTAGTACTTTTATGTGCAAAACCTTTACTTGTTTTAGGTGTACTGCTCACAGCTGCGACAGTATCACTATTGCTAGATGCGGCAGCCGTTTGATTAGAACGAGATACAACAACTGGACTATTGTTGAAATAACCTAACTCAACAGCCTCTACAAATGGAGCAAAATCATCTTCGTCAACATCATCATATTCATCTTCTTGGTCATAACCAGCAAAAGACTTACCTCTAGGCACTTTGTTTTTAGCCTCTTCAGCCTCACGTTGCGCCTCAGCAGCTTCAATCCATTCACCAGCACCGCAGCCACCACCATAATAGTAGGTATCTAAGCCTTCCCCTGTTTCAGTATCTACCTTCCAGGCGAAACAACAAGCTGTATCTGTATTCGTTGGAATATTATCAAAAGAAATATTTTTTTCCTTATACCATGCAGATAATCTTTCACGCAAACTAAGCAATGTAGAAAACGCAGAATCTGCAGCTTGTATCGTCACATGTTGGCTATGACAGTTTACATAAAAGGATGATTTCTTATTCTGTTTTGGTACAACACGATAACGTACTTTCATTTTTATCCTTTATACCCACAATAGGTAATACATAAATCTCTAAATCGCCAAATATCGCCCTTACTGCTACGACTATCTAAAATAATCTCATAGAGCCCTTTTAATAAAGCTCGCAAGGCCTTAACTGAAATTCTAGGACTTGCTTCGTAAGCCAACTTAATCGGATATGGTTTAAATGACGAATCATGATCCTTACATAAGTTTTGTATGGCTTGAACAGACATTCCCGCTTGGCGACATTCGCTAACCAGTAGCTGCAAACGTAACTGCCCCTCAATATAGCTCATAGCACGATCTAATTCTTTATAGCCGAACATAAACGGAAATAATTCAAGCAATGTATCAATATCTCGTTTTAACAGAGCCTCTTTAAAGGTGAAAATATTTTTAGCACCATAGTCACTGCCATTTTCTTCTAGGAATTCTTTGGTAATGACTTTTTCCCCTGTAATTTGCAAGAAATAACGGTCAAATTCGGTTCTCATGAAAGAAACTGGTACATCTTGCCACAAATCGATGAGATGTGCTACATATTCTTGTGCATCAGGAGTCATTTTAAATCCATTAGATGTACAATATTGACGAATCCACATCACTAGGTCAGCCCCTTCAAGACGCTTACATTGATGATTTGGTATTTTATCTAAAATTTCTTTATTCTGTTTGATTCGTTTATCAATCATATCATGATAAATCAAAAGAATAGGATTATCCCCATTATATTCCATAAGGAGTTCATACAATGGAATCCAGGTATCACTATTTTTGCCGCTTTTACGAATGATAGGCAAATTCACTAAACAAAATACCTTTTGATCGCCAAATAGTGAATCTTCACATAGCTTTTCGCTAATCTTCTGTGGGCCAGCTTCATCGTCTAATACGGTCACTGGAAGGTCAGGATAGGCACTAAGAAACTTGCGTTTTTCTTCTTCAATTAATTGTGGCTCATCGCCATAGATGAGTTTAATTTCAGCCATACATCCTCCTTTCACAGATACATATCTTCAATAAAACTGTACCCCATAATATACATATATTCTGATGATGGATCCACATCGCGTAAAGCCCCATGTGGACTGCCAAATAGAACTATATTATGCGGCAGTAATCTGCCAATTTCATTCATTGAACTAGATCGACTCGTAATAAATAATGTATTAATCTTATCATTTAATTTTAGATTTTTTTCTCCTCTTTGTCCATTATATACATCGATTTCTTTCATACTATTTTTATATATTGTTTTTGCAGATCCGTTACTATGAAAGTAGTCTACCTTCACAACTTTTGGATTCACACCATATGCCCTTATAGCTTGATTAATAAGCCTTTCATTAGGCGTCGTTTTAATATGGTCTGGCGCATCAATTAATAGATGAGCCCCTTCATGATTAGGTTCTATGCAAAGCAATACATTGCATTGCTTCATTGGAATATAATGAACTAATGTTTCCTGATGATGATGCGTAACATAATAGGAAGCGGCAAAGGTCAAAATCATTAAAGATAATGATATTACTATATGTACAGTATATCTTTTTCTATGCGTCAAAAAGTACGTAAACAAACCTAATATCACATAATATATATAAGCACAATAAGGGTGCATCATACCAAGCCATAGTAGACTGCCACTACGCCCTAACACATGATTTAAATATAAGGATATTCGTAGTAGTACATCTACTAAAGACCACAATAACGATATAGGGAGTACGTAACTGACTAAAGTACTTACAAATATTAAAACTATGGATATATCTAATAGGGGCGCTACTATACAAGCTGCTAATAAACTAGAAATGCTAATATAGTGAAAGTAATAGAGCTGTAACGGTAAAATCAACAACTGGGCCGACACACATAATACTAGCGGTGTTTTTATCCATCTTGGTAGCCACTGTATCCTCTCATATAATACCTTTCCCCATATGAGTAAACCATAAGTCGCTCCAAAGGATAGTTGAAAACTTACATCAAATAAGGAGAACGGATCATATATGACACATAAAATAGCACATAAACATAATGCTTGTTTGGCCTGATATAGTCGTCCCTTTATATAGGCGATACACATGAGTAGGCTCATCATCGTAGCCCGTATAACAGGTGCATCACCACCTACAATACCACAATAGATACAAGCAACTATAATACCAAGGATTAAACATGTACGCTTTCTTAATTTAATAAGTCGTCCCAGCCCGTACACAAGTGCTAACAGTAAAGCAATATGTGATCCTGATATGGATAAAATATGGATAAGGCCTGTATAGGAGAAAGCCTTCATTTGGTCTTCTCCCAGTTCACTATAATGACCACCTAAAGCTAACGCTTGAGCTAATACTTTTTGCGGTCCCTCTAGATTATAACCAATATTTTTATCTATAGATTCGTGTAATACACCAGCAATTAATAAGCCTTTCCTATATAGTTTGTCATAAAATGTATCTTTATAGTGAAACCTTTGTAAATCTTTGTTGCTAGCAGTGCGATATACACCATCATAGATACGACCTCTAGTATTAGAGCTCATATATCGGCCTCTAAGATTAATACGACCTTCCTCTTCAATGAGAAATAAGGGCTTTGGTATACCTTCAATAATTGCATATTCTCCTAGTCGTATGGGATAGTTCGTAGTAGATTCCTTTGAGTATACTTGTAAACGCCCCTGTGCTTTAATATAGTCATTTTTTGCAGTATTTTTATAGGGATGTAGGCCATGAACTTCAATAATATATTTGTAATACTCCTGTCCATTCAAATTTACGTTTTCAGGAGCAGCTACAACCGTACAAAGGTATTCCCCTTCTTGCTGTAAATAATATGATGTATAACTATTAAAATGTATAATCCGTAAATCTGTTTGATAATAAGATAAACCAACTAATACAAAGACTAAGACCATTAACTTGCTAAGTGAATGCCATCTATTAGACGATTGAAATGCTTTGAAAATACCTACAACTATAATAGCTAACCCAATAGCAAAGATGTATCGTATCTGATTAAGTACTGGATAATACTGACCATAGCCTAATATTATACCCATAATTATAGAACCCAATATAATATGTGCCCATTGGCTATGGGTTAAAACCTTACTGTTCCCATTAACATAATTAACATCATGGAAGAGCCCATCATTGTTGCTATCTCGATGACTAAATTGTAATTTTGTCTTTAATCTTCTTAAATAGGCCGTCACCAATGCCCTTCACCCCCTTGATGCCTTCAACGGATGTAAAGGGCCCCTTTTGTGAACGATACTCTTCAATTCTCTTTGCCATAGCAGGCCCAATGCCGGGCAACGCATCTAGTTCTTTAGCAGTGGCGGTATTAATATTTATCTTATTACCACGCAATAACGCTTCAGGATTTCCGTGAAAGTTAAAAACTACGTGGATATGATCTCCTCCAGTCACAGATTTAGCCATATTAATAGACTCTACATCTGCATACGGTAATAGTCCTCCTGCTAGCTTGATAACATCTCCTACTGTTGCTGAGCTTTCAAGCTCATATAAACCAGGTGAAACTACGGCACCCGTAATATAAGCAATCGGTTTATTAGATATTTCTGCTACATTTGATATAGAAGAATTTCCATCTACTCCCCCTTCAACAAGGACAGAATCGCTTTCATCTGTTATAATAGGCCATAGGAAATAAATTCCTACTAAAACACATAGGATTAATATAATTGTCATATACGGTTTCAATTTATATTTCATAGTGCACCTCCTACTGAAGGATTTCCCTATGAAAAATAAAACTCCTACCCATGACTCTATTAGTCACACTAGCAGGAGTTTAACAATTGATGTCGAATAAAAGGAGAATTTATGAATCAAGATACATTAAAAAAATATGCCCATACATTACTAAAGTACGGCGTAAATTTACAACAAGACCAAACATTGGTTATTTCTGTTGATGTAGAAAATAAAGATTTTGCAGTAATCGTTACTGAAGAAGCCTATGAACTAGGCGCAAAAGAGGTAGTTCTTAACTGGAGATGTTCCCCTATCGCTCGTCAACGCTTATTACATGCTAACGAGTCTGTCTTAGAAAAACCGGCTAACTGGATTCCTGAATTCTACAAACAATACATCGATGATAAGGCAGCATTTTTATCTTTGATCAGCGCTAATCCTAAAGCATTAGAAGGTATCCCAACAGATCGTATTTCCTTACAATCTCGTAACTTAAACAAAGCATTATCCTTCTATCATACAGCTATCATGAACTCTTCTGTTACATGGTGCGTTGCATCTGTACCGACCGTTCTATGGGCAAATTTACTTGGCTATGAAGGTACTGACGAAGAAAAAATCGACCAATTATGGGCTACATTATTAAAACTTTGCCGCATTGAAGGTGTTGAACCGAAAGATACATATCGCCATCACATGGCAAAATTGCGTCATCGCTGTGAAGCATTGAATAAATTAGATTTAAAATCATTGCGTTACACTTGTGAAAACGGCACCGACCTTTTATTAGAATTGCCAGAAGGCCATATCTGGCTAGGTGGTGAAGAATCCTCTAAAGATGGTACTATTTTCAATGCTAATATTCCTACAGAAGAAGTTTTCTCTGCACCTCAATATAATGGTGTAAATGGCGTTGTGCACAGCACAAAACCATTAATTTACCATGGCAATACGATTTCAGATTTCTCCTTCACCTTTAAAGAAGGTAAAATCGTTGAATATACAGCCAAAGAAGGTTATGAAGTTCTTAAAGAATTAGTAGAAACTGATGAAGGCTCCCACTACCTTGGCGAAGTAGCATTAGTGGATCACTTCAGCCCAATTAGCCAATCTAACCAAATCTTCTACGAAACATTATTTGATGAAAATGCGTCCTGTCATTTAGCAATTGGCGCATCTTATCCTACATGCCTTAAAAATAGCAATGGTTTATCTGAAGATGAATTAAAGGAACGAGGCCTTAACCACTCCTTAACACATGTGGACTTTATGATTGGTCATGAACACATGAATATTAAGGGATATACTCGCGATGGTCAAGCTGTTGATATTATGATTGATGGTCGTTTACAAGTATAATTTAGGTATATAATCTGAAATAGTAAAAATATAGCAAAAGCTCTTATCCATTATTAATAGATAAGAGCTTTTCTTGTAATATTATTGTTTTATACTTTATCATACGGTAATATGTAAAGTCCGTCCCGTAGGTTTATATTCAATAATTTCTACACCTGCTGTTTTTAGCATCCGTTTAGATGCCTTAACCTCTTTTGTATCTTTGTAAAGATCATCTCGGTAGATAACAGCTTTAATACCACTTTGAATGATGGCTTTAGCACATTCATTACAAGGGAATAGTGTTACATATATTTTAGAACCTTCTAAAGAACCGCCCCGATAATTAAGTATGGCATTGAGTTCGCTATGTACAGTATAAAAGTATTTATTATCGTCTGCTGTATCACGTTCCCACGTGAAATCATCATCACTGCAATTCAAAGGCATGCCATTATAGCCAATGGATAAGATTTTATTATCATTGCTAACGATACAGGCACCTACTTGTGTATTAGGATCTTTAGAACGTTGAGCTGCCAAAATAGCAACGCCCATGAAGTATTCATCCCAGGATATATAATCGCTACGTTTTGCCATAATTACCTCACTATAAAATAAGCCCCCTTCTACCTATGTAGTTGGGGGCTTACATTATTGAACAAATAGAATATCGTTATTTAACAACGATATTTACAAGTTTACCAGGTACATAAATAACTTTTACGATATTTTTACCTTCTGTAAACTCTTGAACACGGCTGGATTCTTTAGCCAATGTTTCTAATTCTTCTTTTGTAATATTTACGGAAACAGTAAGTTTATCACGAACTTTACCATTTACTTGTAATACTACTTCTACTTCATCTACAACGAGAGCTGCCTCTTCGTATACAGGCCATTTTTCAGTGTGGATGGATGTAGTTTCACCCAATTCATGCCACAACTCTTCTGTCATATGAGGAACAAATGGTGCTAAGAGTAGCAATAAGGAATGAGTCAATTCATTAGCCAAAGCGCTGTTGATTGTTTCAGCTTTGTCCTTATGAGCGTACATAGCATTTACTAATTCCATGATAGCAGAAATAGCAGTGTTAAAGTTGAAGTTGTTATCGAGGTCTTCTGTTACCTTTTTGATAACACGATGTAATTCACGACGCAATGCAAATTCGTCTTTTGTAAGTTCACCAGTTACATTTTTCTTAGCTTCTTCGTTGTATGCATCAACAATACGCCATACACGACCTAAGAAACGGTAAGAACCTTCAACGCCTTGGTCAGACCAATCAAGGTCACGATCTACAGGAGCTGCAAATAGAATGAACAAACGTGCAGTATCTGCACCATAGGTATTGATAATTTCTTCTGGAGAAACTACATTACCTTTGGATTTAGACATTTTGCTGCCTTCTTTAAGAACCATACCTTGTGTCAACAAGCCACGGAATGGTTCGTTAGCTTCAATAAGGCCTAAATCGTGAATAACTTTCACAAAGAATCGAGAGTACAACAAGTGCAAGATAGCATGTTCAATACCACCGATATATTGGTCAACATTCATCCAATAGTTAGCGATTTTTTTATCGAATGGAGCTTGGTCGTTTTTAGCGTCTGTATAGCGCAAGAAGTACCAAGAGGAATCGATAAATGTGTCCATTGTGTCTGTTTCACGACGTGCAGGACCACCACATTTAGGACATGTAGTATTTAGGAAGCTTTCAGATGTAGCCAATGGAGATACGGCACCAGATTCAAATTTAACATCCTCTGGCAAGCGTACTGGCAACTCTTCTTCAGGAACGAGTTGTTCACCGCATTTTTCACAATATACTACAGGAATTGGCACGCCCCAGTAACGTTGACGAGAAATCAACCAGTCGCGAAGACGGAAGTTTACCTTACCTTCACCAATGCCGCGTTCGTTAAGAGCAGCTGTGATAGTTTTACGAGCCTCTTCAGATGTTTGGCCATTATATTCACCAGAGTTAACTAGGATACCATCTTCATGGTACCATTCTTGCCATTTATCAAGGCTATATTCTTCACCTTCACGAGCTACGACTTGTTTAATAGGCAAATCGTATTTATGTGCAAATTCCCAGTCACGTTCATCATGCGCAGGGGAACCCATTACGGCACCAGTACCATAGTCTACCAATACATAGTTTGCAATCCATACAGGAACTTGTTCGCCAGACATTGGGTTTACTGCATAAGAGCCCGTAAACATACCTTCTTTAGGCGCTTCTGTAGATGTACGGTCAATATCGCTCATATTACGCATACGTGTAATGAAAGCTTCCAATTCAGCTTTATTAGGCGCATTTTCAATAAGGCGTTCCACATATGGATGTTCAGGTGCCAATACTACATAGCTTACGCCATAAATAGTATCAACTCGTGTAGTATACACAGATACACGTTCATTAATGGATGGAACTTCGAAGGAGAACTCTGTACCTTCAGAGCGACCAATCCAGTTCTTTTGCATCAATTTAACGCGTTGTGGCCAGTGATCAAGAGTGTCTAAATCAGTTAACAAGCGATCAGCATATTCTGTAATACGCAAGAACCATTGAGACAAATCTTTTTTCTCAACTGGGTTATCACAACGCCAGCAAGCACCGTCGATAACTTGTTCGTTCGCCAATACAGTATGGCACGTTTCACACCAGTTTACTTTAGCTTCTTTTTTGTATGCTAAGCCTTTTTTATAAAATTGTTGGAAGAACCATTGCGTCCATTTGTAATAATCTTCTTTACATGTTGCAACTTCACGGTCCCAATCATAGGACAAGCCAAGTGCTTTTTGTTGCAATTTCATGTTCTCGATGTTGTCTAGTGTCCATGTTTTAGGTGCAATACCATGTTTGATAGCCGCATTTTCAGCAGGCATACCAAAGGAGTCCCAGCCCATTGGATGCAGCACGTTGAAGCCCTTCATTTTTTTGAAACGAGCTACTACGTCACCGATGGAATAGTTACGCACGTGACCCATGTGTAAGTTACCAGATGGGTACGGGAACATTTCTAATACATAGTATTTTTCTTTAGATTCATCATATTCTGTTTTAAATGTATGGTTATCTTCCCAATACTGTTGCCACTTTTTCTCAATATCTTGGGCTACATATTTTTCATTCATGTAGGGGCCTCCTCATATAGTCAACCTCATTAGTTGCCGTTTTATAATTAATATTTTTATTTTACTACTTACTATGAAAGCAGTCAAACTCTAGCGTTTTACTACTTGTACAGATTTTGATAAGCGTTTTTTCTCTGCCTTAGCTTCTTCTGCTTGACGTTTTTTCTCCGCTTTAGCTTGCTGCGCTTCTTCCTTAGCTTTACGTTTAGCTAATTCTTTTTCCTCTTTAGCCTTGCGTTTAGCTTCAGCCTTTGCGGCTTTGGCCTTTTCTTTTTCCTCTAAGCGCAATTTGTATTGTTCAAGTTTAGTTAATGGTTTTGTTTCTTCTACTACAGGTTCAGGAACAACCGCTGTAGGAGATTTAGGGATGCCACGACCTAAGTCTTTACCTTGAATCATAGCGATAGTACTTTCATCTTCAAAGCCTTTTCGCCATGCAGCAAAACCACCAAGCTGTAATTCTTTTACAAGATCTAGTTTCAAACCTAAAGACGTATTATCTTCAAACCAGATACGATCAGAACCAGAAATAGTTGGGATAGATAAATAATATAGTTTTAATCGATCATCCCAAGTCATTTTATCTTTGTAATTTGCAAAATAGCTACCTGTGTTTTTCATAGCCAAAGTTTCGCCTTTTGCATAGCCATTAGTATCATGCCATAAGCGCATATAGAATGGTACACCAAGTACCAATTTTTGAGATGGTACTTCAGAAAGCATTTTTTCTGTATGGTTGCGAACCCATGGATAACTAGCTACAGGACCGGCTGTTGTACTTTTAGCCCATGTTTCGTCATACGCCATGAGAACTACATAGTCTACGGAATTAGCAAAGGCACTGCGGTTATATACTAAGGACCATTCTGGGCTATCAGAATAACCAGTTACATCAATGGATGTTTTAATATTGTATTGATGTAAATGATTAGATAAATATGCTACAAACGCTGTTAAACGATCGCGATCGGCATAATCAATATTTTCAAAATCAAAGTTATAACCATCAAATCCGTAAATATAGGCATATTGCACAAGGTTATGAGCATATTTTTTCCATACAGATTGATCTGCTAAGATGCCACTAGTAAAGCCAGGATCAAATCGATTCGTAATCAAAGGCCATACGTGGTAACCTTTACTTTTATAATCGTTAACATAATCAATACTTACATTAGGACTTGCTTCAAGGCCAAGGCTATGCAATTTGAACCAACTTGGAGAAATAATATTATCACCACTGGAATTCAGTTTTGCTTGATATGGAGTCCCCTGTGTTGGCCATGGATCAAAGGCCCAAGACAATGGTGTTTGCATTGTATAAGGAGCTTTTACTGTAGAGGCTTGCGGTGCAGGACCTAATGTTAATTGACCATTGACCTTTGTATAGCTCACACCGAGCATAGCTGGATCAGACTCAATATCGACATAGGTAATGCCATTTTTACTTGTAGTTGGCAATTTTACAGGTTCACCAACGGCAGCAGGATTTAAAACAATAGCATTTCCTTGTAACTCTGTTTGAGGTACATACACCGTATAGGATGTTTTATATTGATTTGCCTCGTAATGACGCGTTGTGTTTGCTAAGAATTGGTCAATGGGAACCAACACCTCAGCTTGTACTGCAGTCGTAGATAATGCGGACATTACTAAAGCTGTTAAGGATTTTAAAATAGTAGATTTACGAATCATGAACTCTCCTAACTCTAGTCCCCTAAAGGGGATACAATTTCAATCTCTATATTATACCATATTATATAGAATTCCTCTCAGTTGTTGCATGAAGGGTACATGTAATTTATAATTTACTTTATACAATACAAGTTATTACAAAAGGAGTTTTATATGCATCAATATCTATTTTTTATAGGTGACTTTCCTATCAGGGCTTATGGTGCCATGTTAGCCTTAGCTATCATCTGTGGAGCCTCGGTTGCCTATGTTTTATTAAAAAAAGATGGTCGTGGTTGGAATGAACATATCATCGACTTTTCCATTACTGTTGCCGTAGCAGGTCTCATTGGTGCCAGATTATGGGATGTGTTCTTCTTTGATTGGCACTACTATGGCAATCATTTACTAGAAATCCCCTTTGTATGGCAAGGTGGCATGGCCATTCAAGGCGGTGTCGTTCTTGGCACCATTGCAGGCTATTGGTACTTACGTAAAAATAATATCGACTTCTGGGCCTTTGCCGATTTATTCGCACCAGCATTGATTTTGGCACAATCAGTAGGCCGTATGGCAAATCTCTTAAATGGCGATGCCTTTGGTCATCCTACGGGCGGTAATTTTGGTATTCTCTACCCTGAAAGCACGTTGGCTCATCGCACCTACGGCAATCAACCATTATGGCCAGCCGAAATCTGGGAAGGTCAAATCGACATTCTTATCTTTGTGGCCCTCCTATTATTTAGCTCCTTTAAACATGCTAAAGGTCAAGTATTCGTGCTGTATGCGATTCTCTATTCTACGGCTAGATTCTTCCTTGAATTTTTGCGCGGTGACTATGTAAACTTAACATTAGGCTTAAAATCTGCTCAAATGACTAGCTTGATTGTCATCATCATTGGTATCTGTGTATTTATCTATCTAGGCTATCTAGAAAAGAAAAATCAAAAAATAATTGTTGCTACAGAGCCTACAGTTAAAACTAAAAAACGTAAATAAAACAGTAAATAATAAAAAATCCTTCATTCCTAGGTATGTGAATGAAGGATTTTTTATGTAAGTCATATTTTACGATTGACCTAATAAGCTAAATCAATACGTAAATAACTTATCCTATAAATTTTCTTTACCTTTTAATGCATCCAGTTCTTCTAATGCTCGATTAGCAATGAGTGCATTTTTCTCTTTTTTCTTACGTACTTTTTGAGGCCATGGATCCATGATGCCAAAGTTGACATTCATCGGTTGGAAGTTAGACCCTTCGTAGTTAGAAATATAGTGGCTGAGAGAGCCGATTGCCGTAGATTTAGGGAAATCAATAAATGAGCATTCCTCTAAATAGCGTTCTACTTGAAGACCTACCATGAGACCACTCGCAGCAGATTCTAAATACCCTTCTACGCCTGTCATTTGACCAGCGAAGAATAGGCGTGGTTCCTTTTTAAGTTGGAACGCATGATTCAATAACTCAGGAGAGTTAATATATGTATTGCGGTGCATGACGCCATAACGAACGAATTCAGCATTTTCTAAACCTGGAATCATACCAAATACACGCTTTTGTTCGCCCCATTTTAAATGAGTTTGGAAGCCTACCAAGTTAAACATGGTGCCTTCTTTATTCTCCTTACGCAATTGTACTACTGCATAAGATTCCTCATTAGTCCGTTTATCTACTAAACCAACTGGTTTAAGTGGACCATAGCGCAATGTGTCTTCCCCGCGGCTGGCCATGATTTCTACAGGCATACAACCTTCAAAGTAGATTTCCTTTTCAAAATCCTTTGGTTGCACAGCTTCAGCTGTAGTGAGTTCATGCCAAAATGCTTTGTATTCTTCCTCTGTCATAGGACAGTTAAGGTAATCTGCATCACCCTTGTCGTATCGAGATGCGGCAAATACTTTATCGTAATTTAAAGATTCTGCCGTAACAATAGGGGCTGCTGCATCGTAGAAATAAAAACCGGTTTCACCTGTTAAGGCTTTAATCTTATCTCCTAATGCTTCAGACGTAAGTGGACCAGAAGCGAAGATAACAGTGCCTTCAGCAGGTATGTCAGTTACCTCTTCATTGTGAACTGTAATATTAGGATGTCCCTTTACCTTCTCAGTCACCATTTCACTAAACAAATGACGATCAACGGCCAAAGCACCACCGGCAGGTACAGCAGTCGCATCAGCACATTCCATAATAATGGAACCTAAACGACGCATTTCTTCCTTTAAAAGACCTACTGCATTTTCAATATTGCCAGCTCGCAAGGAGTTACTACATACGAGCTCTGCAAATTGATCTGTTTGGTGCGCAGGAGAACTCTTCAGGGGGCGCATTTCATATAAGTCTACATGAATGCCACGATTAGCAAGTTGCCAAGCCGCCTCAGAACCTGCTAAGCCCGCACCAATAACAATAACATTTTTATTATTCAACAGTTGTTTCCTCTTTTTTAGCTTTGCTAGACTTTTTAGCTCCTTTAGATTCTTTAGATTTTTTAGATTCTTTAGACTCTTTTACAGTTTCTTCACTAGCTTCGCTTTTTTTCTTTCTTGTTTTCTTTGGTGGTCTAGTTGGACATGTTTCATTGGAACAGAACTTTTTAGTTGTACCATTTTTATATGTCTTTTCAACCATAATAGAACCACATGTTTCACAGAAATCATGGGTTGGTTTATCCCATAATGTGAAATCACATTGTGGATATCGATTACAGCCGTAGAATAGACGACCACGGCGAGACTTACGCTCTACGATTTCTCCTTCCTTACATTTAGGGCAAGTTACACCTGTCCCTACCGTAATAGGTTTAGTATTTTTACATTCTGGGAAGTTAGAACATGCAAGGAACTTACCATAGCGACCAAATTTATATACCATTGGGCTATGACAGAGTTCGCACGTTTCATCACTTTCCATAGATGCAATTTCAATGCGATCTACATCGCTCGCATCTTCTAGCTCTTTAGCGAATACTTCATAGAAATCAGACAATACCTTTAGATATGTATCCTTACCGGATGCAATAGCGTCAAGCTCTTCTTCAAGGTCTCGCGTAAAGCCAGTATTGATGATTTTTTCAAAGTACGCTATCAAGAAGTCTACCACTACAAAGCCTAGCTCTGTTGGAACAAATTGTTTATTTGTATTTTCTACATAGTTACGGCTAACGATAGTATCTAAAATTGGCGCATACGTACTAGGACGACCAATACCGAGTTCTTCAAGCGTTTTAATAAGGCTTGCCTCAGAGTAACGTGGAGGTGGTTGCGTGAAATGTTGTTCAGGCAATACCTCTACTGTATGGGCTGCATCATTCTTTTTAAGAGCTGGCAATTGAGGAACATCCTCTTTTTTCGCATCTTCATAAACAGCACTAAAACCTGGGAAGATTACGCGGGAGCCTGTCGCTTTAAATGTGTAATCATCATGAACGGTCAATTCAATAGTTGTAGATTCGTTTTGTTGTGGTGCCATTTGGCTCGCCATAAAACGATTCCAAATTAACGTATAAAGTTTAAGTTCATCACGACTCAAGAAGGGCTCTACCATTTTAGGTGTTAACTCTAAAGATGTAGGGCGAATCGCTTCATGGGCATCTTGAGCAGAACCTTTTGCACCATACATATTAGGTTTAGAAGGATAATAATCTTCACCATAGTTACGAATAATATAGTCCTTAGCCATGACCTGCATCTCTTTAGAGATACGCGTAGAGTCTGTACGCATGTACGTAATTAAACCTACGTGGCCATAAGAACCGATTTCAAGACCTTCGTAAAGATGTTGAGCAATCATCATGGTACGCTTCGCACCAAAGTTCAATTTACGCACACCATCTTGTTGCAACGTAGATGTTGTAAATGGTGGTGCCGCTTTACGAGAACGCTTGCGCTTTTCAATATTTGTCACTACTGCATCGGCTCCGCCAATAGCATCTACTACGGCTTGCGCTTCACTTTCAGTAGTAATATCGATTTTCTCACCTTTAATATGAGTCAATTCTGCTGTGAAAGCCTCTTTTTTAGGCGTTTCAAAATTGCCTTCAATAGTCCAATATTCTTGTGGCACGAAAGCTTGAATTTCTCGTTCTCGTTCACAGATAAGTCGAACTGCAACGGATTGCACACGACCTGCACTGAGGCCTTTACAAACCTTTTTCCATAATAAAGGACTCAATTTATAGCCTACGATACGGTCTAATACACGGCGTGCTTGTTGGGCATCAACCATGTTCATATCGATTGTACGTGGAGATTCTAAGGCCTCTGCTACGGCATTTTTAGTAATCTCATTGAACGTAATACGACATGTAGACGTTGGATCTACATTTAAAATGTACGCTAAATGCCAAGAAATAGCTTCCCCTTCGCGGTCAGGGTCAGTTGCGAGCAATACAGCACTGCTCTCATCGGCGTAGGAAACGAGTTCATCAATAACCTTTTTACGAGTTACCAAATTGCTATAACGGGGCGTAAAATCATGTTCGATATCGATGCCCATTTGAGACTTTGGCAAATCTCGTAAGTGGCCCATACTCGCCTTTACAACATAGTTAGGACCTAAGAATTTTTCAATTGTTTTAGATTTAGCAGGAGACTCTACGATAACCAACACTTTGCCATCAGGATTATAAACGCGTGGTTCCCGTTGCTCTGGTGGCACGGACGTTTGTAGAACGGATTTATCCCGTACAATTCCCATGGGAGTAAGGGCTTCTTTAGCAACCTTACGCTTTATCGTAGTACTCTCTTTCTTAGTACTTTTCTTTTTAGTATCTTTACTAGTACTAGCTGCTTTTGGCTCGCCAATAACGATAGATCGTTTAATGGACAAGTATATCACTCCTAGTCATATTAATATAGCCTCTCGGCGGATGATTCTCTATAGCCCCTTCCATTTCTAACTCTAGTAATAAGGGCTGCAGTTGTTGTAATGGAATAGAGGTCGCTTTCAAAATATCACTAACGGTGATACAACGATCATGAGGTATTTCGCTCAAGATTAAACTCTTATCCACATTAAAGCTTAACATAGAGGGCCCTTGTGTATCAACACCCTGACCATGATTCAACATTTGACTACTATCTTTTACACCCATTGTATCTCTTTTATGTGGTAGTGAAAGTTTTTCTTTAGTACTAAACATATCTCTCAAGGTTAAATGATATTCCTTGACGATGTCCTCATAACCAGTTAATACAAAAGCTCCATTACGCATGAGGAATTTATTGCCATCTGCTGTATGGTCTAATAAATTACAAGGCACTACAAATACATCTCGACCTTCGCTAACAGCCATATCTGCTGTAATCAATGAACCACTACTTCCTTTTGCCTCTACTACGATTACACCTCTACTAAGGCCACTAATGATACGATTTCGAGCGGGGAAATGTTTAGCAGATGGTGGCGTACCAGGTGGGTATTCAGATACAAGCAAACCATTGTTTTGTAGAATTCGGTCAAATAACTTTGTATTTTCTCGTGGATATACTATATCTAAGCCACAACCCATGACCACAATACCATATCCCAGGCTAGCTAATAATCCTTCATGACCATATGTATCAATACCTCGTGCACCTCCACTGACGATAATAGTACTGTATTTACCGAGCTCTTTACCAAGCATTCTCGCCACATTCCGTCCGTATAATGAACAGCGCCGTGCTCCTACAAGGGCAATTCGATTTAGCCGTTTATCTAAAAGTGCTCTATTACCTCGCATAAACAATATAGCCGGTGGATTATAAATATGGTTCAAAATAGATGGAAAATCTTTATCTAAAAAGGTAGTAACATCCATCTTATATTCGTCTATTTTATGAATTATATAATCTAACTTTTCATCCTTAGCCGATGATGCTATAGCACGTTTATCAGCGTTAGAAATATGTATATAAGGCTTTAAATTTTCAACCTTCTTAACGGCTTCCCAAGCATCATAGGGCGACCCAAAATCCTCTATAAAACGCCGTACATGTGTGGCTCCCACATTATATAAACTTTGTAAGCCTGCAATATAAATAGTATCATCGTATCTAGTCATCTTTACACCTATTTACCTGTTCTAAATAACATAGCCTCGGAAATGTGATGAGGCTCCACTTGCGGATTTCCCTCAAGGTCCGCTATAGTACGAGCCACCTTTAATATGCGATCAAAGGCACGTCCACTTAAATGAAAGTGATCAAATATATTGCCTAATACACTCCAGGCCTTATCAGTAATATTACACAGCTCACCTATGGCCTTATGAGGTACGGCTCCATTAGAATTAAATTCTAAGTTTTCATACCGTTTCTGTTGATAAGCAGTTGCCAACATAACTTGTTGCCTCATGCTTTCACTTGTCATAGTAGACGTCGAATTATCTAATAATTGTTCTAGTGTAGGCCTTTCAACGGGAATATGTAAATCAATGCGGTCCATAATAGGTCCTGACAACCGTTGCTGATAGTTTTTAACCATCGTTTCAGAACATATGCATTCTCTATGTGGGTCATGATAATAACCACAGGGACAGGGATTTGCGGCCAATATACAAATAAAATTGGCGGGATATATATAATTACCTTGAGACCTATTGATAGTAATTGTGCGAGACTCTAAGGGCTGCCTTAACGCATCAATAACTTGGCGCTGAAACTCTGGTGCTTCATCCATAAATAAAACACCTCCGTGAGCAAGTGTCACTTCCCCAGGACGTCCTTGTATACCTCCGCCCACCATACTCGCCAAAGTCGCCGTATGATGTGGATGCCTAAAAGGCCTAGTTTTAACGAGTCCCTTATCACCGAGTAAACCGATCACATCTTGGATGCGACTTACCTCAACCATCTCATTCCAAGTCATGGGTGGCAATATGGTCGGTAATCGTTCAGCCATCATCGTTTTACCACCACCGGGCGGACCTATCATAATACAATGATGATGTCCTGCAGCGCTAATAAGCATGGCCCGTTTACCAAGCTCTTGACCTTGTACATCGCCAAAATCTACATCATACGTAGTATTATGGTCTTTATTATCCATCGTATCTGTTAATATCTCATCTTGATGTTTCCCTATTTTTACCTTTTTGGAAGTTGAAATAGATTTAGTTTTAACCTGGTCTTCTAAGACGGTAATAATATCTTGTAATGAAGACTCGCCATATATAGTAAGATTTGGAATAGCTTTCAAATTATATCCATTTTCTACGCTTGTATATATAGTGGAGTAATCAGCTTCTAACCCTGCCAATGACATCGCCAAGGTGCCAAAGGTCGGTAGCAGTGAACCATCTAAGGCTAGCTCGCCCATAAATAGACATCTATTCAATAAGGCTGAAATTTTCGCTTTACGCCCCTTTATCTGCCCTGATGCAATGAGAACCCCTAAAGCAATCGCTAAATCGAGTCCTGCACTACTTTTACGAATTGTAGCAGGTGCTAGATTGACTACGATACGCCTCATAGGGAAGTCATAGCCACTATTTTTGATAGCCGCCCTCACACGTTCCCGAGCTTCCTTTACGGACTGATTAGGCAGTCCTACGATATCAAAGACAGGTAAACCTTGCGATATATCGACCTCTACCGTAATAATGCATCCATCTATGCCATGTAAGGTGGCTCCATAAAGTTTTGCATACATAGGTAACCTCTCTAAAAGCACTGCGGCAAATAATGAATGGAACTTTGAAAGTCTTCATGCAAGTACACTTCGATTACATCAAAGGATAACTCTTTCCAGCGCCGTCTTTTCTGATGTAGATCATACAAAAATAACATGGCTGCCCGTTTAATATGCTTTTGTTTCTTCTTAGTTACCGCCTCTCGAGCCAATCCATGCTGCATTCCTCGACGGGCTTTAATTTCAATAAAGTGATACACTAAATCACGTTTAGCAATAATATCGATTTCACCTAATCTAGTTCGATAATTCGTATCTACTACAGTAAGGCCTATTTTTTCAATATATTTAATGGCCACCCGTTCACCCCATTTTCCAAGTTCCTTGGAATCGAGTTCATTGAATGCTTTACCTGTACTAATCGTTTTCATATATACCTCCTATTTACGTGTAGTAACTACAATAATTTATAGAATAGTTATCACTCAATCTACATCTAAACTTTCAACAGGTAACACTTACTTGTAGCGTAGAATATGGCGACTGTAAAAGTAAATAGAAAAGAGGTTCCTAATAGTCACATCGGTGACCAATAGGAACCTCTTTACGGTTATAAACTATATACAATTTATATAATAAATCTACGTTACTATAATCACTCAGGTTTAACCCAACGTACGATAGATTTAATAGGTTCAAAGCTCTTGCGATGAAGTGGTGTTACCCCTTGTTGTTCAACAGCTTCTTTATGTAACTCCGTATAATAGCCTTTATGGATACCAAATCCATAGCCAGGATATTCCTCATCAAGGCTCTTCATATATCGATCTCGCGTTACCTTTGCAATAATTGATGCAGCAGCAATATTAGCGCTTTTACTATCTCCTTTAATAATAGATTCAACGGGAATCGTTAAATCAGGCAATTTCATAGCATCAGCCACTACAGCTTCAGCTGGAACGCTGAGCGTGCGAATCGCCTCATACATCGCTTGTCGCGTTGCTTCATAGATATTTAGCTCATCAATCTTTTCTGGGCCGTAAGAAATGCAGCTAACTGCTACGGCTTCGTCCATGATGATATCGTAGAGTACCTCACGCTTTTCTTCTGTTAGCTTTTTAGAGTCATTAAGGCCTGGAATCAAGGTCATAGGTGGCAAGATAACGGCAGCTACCGTTACAGGCCCCGCAATAGGACCACGGCCTACCTCATCGACACCAGCCACATGATAGATTCCCTGATCGTAAAACATGCCTTCATAGTCATACATACCCATCAAACGTTGCTGCTCTTTTAACTCTTTTTCTTGGCGTTTAATGTAAGAAGCGGCCAATTTTTGTACAGAACTACGAGTATCCTCTTGAGCTAAAGGCAAAATCTCTAAGGCTTGTTCAGTTTCAAAAAGAGCTTTTATATCTGCCACTTTTAATTTACTAAATGTATCCTTATCCATTTTGTGTGTCCTCACCGTTTTCAGGATAGTATGGTTCTTCATCAACTTTATCGAGAGTAATTGTACCTAATTTAGTATTGCGGTAGTCTTGCAAGATAATGCGGCGTGCTTTATCAAAGTCTACTACGCCACCACTTACGAGACAACCACGACGACGGCCGATACTTTCAAGAATCGTATCTACATCCGTCATCTCTTCTTCTTTTAATTTATATCGCTCCACCAAAATATTAGGTGTATTCGTCAATAAGTGATTAATTAATTGTTTAATGACATGTTCTAAATCATACACATCATCAGAAACGGCACCCGTCATAGCAAGGCGAGCCGCTGCACGTTGGTCTTCTAGTTTAGGCCATAATACACCTGGTGTATCAAGCAACTCAAGGTTTTTACCGATTTTAACCCATTGTTGACCACGGGTATGACCAGCCTTGTTAGCTGTACGTGTTGCTGCAGAACCAGCTAAGGAGTTAATCAACGTAGATTTACCCACGTTAGGAATACCTAAAATAATAGTACGTACAGAACGACTACGAATGCCTTTTGCAACCCAACGATCAATGATAGGCTTGCTCAAACGCTCTACAGTAGATATTAACTTCTTATTACCCTTGCCAGACTTAGAATCGATAGCCAATACCGTGATGCCTTGTTTAGTAAAGAATTCGGTCCATTCCTTTGTGGCTTTAGGATCTGCTAAATCAACTTTATTTAATAATACGATATGAGGTTTCTGACCAACCAGTTCGGTGATTACAGGATTGGCACTAGAACGAGGAATACGCGCATCGAGTAACTCGATAACTACGTCTACCTTTTTAATATACTCTGTAATCATACGTGTGGCTTTCGCCATATGTCCAGGGAACCAATGTACGATAGGTGAATCTGCCATAGTATTTCCTTTCTACATCTAATTTTAGCAAAAATAAAAGGCTGCCAACGGCAGCCTTTTATGAACATTAGCGTTTTTCGCGAATACGAGCAGCTTTACCAGTAAGGTTACGTAAGTAGTACAATTTAGCACGACGAACAACACCACGGCGCATAACTTCGATTTTAGCTAAGCGTGGGCTGTGAAGTGGGAATGTACGTTCTACACCTACACCGGATGCAATACGACGAACTGTGAAAGTTTCACGTACGCCACCGTTTTGACGTTTAATTACCAAACCTTCGAATACTTGGATACGTTCACGAGAACCTTCCACTACTTTTACGTGTACGCGAACTGTGTCACCAGCGCGGAAAGTAGGGATGTCTGTACGAAGTTGTTCTTGTTCAAGTACGTTAATAATGTTCATTGTTTCCTCCTGTTTGCAGACATTCAATACCTACACCTTATAGGCAGCGGACTGTCTCAAATTAACAGCAATATAGTATCATAAATCACGTACTGTTCGCAAGTATTTTCTATATAATTTTGAGAAACTAATTATTTACTTAAGATTGGCCGCTTTAACTTACCTAACAAGCGGTATAAATCATCTTTTTCATCATCAGAAAAATCAGAAAATAGTACATTAAGAAATTGGTCATATGAATGTAACAATGACTTACCTAATCGTTTCCCCTCTTCAGTGAGCCCTACTACGGAAATTCGTTTATCCATATAATCGATGTGCTTTGTGACATACCCTAATTCAATAAGAATATCGGTCTGCTCTGATACTGTAGCAGGACGCATATTAAGAGCATCTACTAATTGTTTTTGAGATGCCCCTTCAGATCGCATATATAATTCTATAATTATTTTATCACGAGACTTTTCTTTACCATTTGGCACCTTACATAAGGCTTTATATAATTCATCATGATTCATGACAGTTATCTCCTCATACAACTTTGTATATTATAAGATATTCGCCATGGTCTCAAAAATTCCTGCATAAAATTTGTATATTCTTCGTAAAAGCAAAAGAGGTACCAAACGGTACCTCTTCTTTCATATATTACTGTAAAAGTTTTATCTATCTAATACACAATATATTATTTTAATGCACTAATATCACCGATAATAGCCATTACGCTGTACGCTAAGCGAACAAGTTGTAGACGGTTAGCTTTAATAGCTTCGTCTTTATCCATAACCATTACATCTTCAAAGAATTTGTTGATAGCTGGAACTAAAGTAGCAGGAACAGCTACAACAGCAGTGTAATCATTTGCTTCCCATGCAGCAAGGCTAACTTCGGAAGCTTTAGAAGCAGCTTCGAACAATGCTTTTTCAGCATCTTCTTTTAACAAGTCGCTATTAACGCCTGTATATTCTACATCTTTTACAAGATTGTACATACGAGTATAAGCTTGAACAAGCTCAACGTTTTCATCGATGCGATTTGCTAACAATGCATTTACAAGACCTTCTGCATCAGCAACGGACAATTCATTGTTGGACAACAACAAGTCGATGACATGATGAGGAACTTCACGATCAAGGAAGATATTTTTCAAACGAAGTGTGAAGAACTCTTCTACTTGCCCAAGCAATTCGTCTTGTTTTTCAGCTGGTACATTAAGTAATTCCATAGATGCTTTGAAAATTGGACGCAAGCTGATATTCCACTCACTACCAAGTAATATGTTCAAGATACCAATAGTTTGACGACGCAATGCATATGGATCTTGAGAGCCTGTAGGGATTAAACCACGGCTGAAAGTAGCAACGATGTTATCTACTTTATCGATGATGGACAATACTTTACCAGCTTCAGTTTGAGGCAATACATCACCTGCAAAACGTGGCAAATATTGTTCGAAAATAGCTTCTGCCACCTCTTCGGACTCACCATCAAGTAAAGCGTATTCTTTACCCATTACACCTTGTAATTCAGTGAACTCTGTAACCATACCTGTTGTAAGGTCAGTTTTAGCAAGCTCTGTAGCACGTTCTAATACAAAAGCTGCATCTTCGTGCAAGCCACATTCTTCACCGAATACACGGCCCAATTTAAGCAAACGTTCAGTTTTATCTGCTAAATTACCAAGACCTTCTTGGAATACAATTTTAGTTAAACCATCTTGACGGTCGATAAGAGGTTTCTTGCGGTCTTCGTTAAAGAAGAATTTAGCATCATCTAAACGAGCGCGCAATACGCGTTCATTACCAGCTTGAACTACTTCGATAGAATGGTCGGAGCCGTTACGAACTGTTAAGAACATTGGCAATAATTTGCCCTCTTGGTCAACCAATGGGAAGTAACGTTGATGATCTTTCATTGGTGTAATGATAGCTGCATCTGGAAGTGCTAAGTAGGACTCTTCAAAGCCACCACACAATGCTGTAGGCCATTCAACAAGATAGTTAATTTCTTCTAACAAATCATCATCCCA
>USAV01000003.1 GCA_900552715.1 uncultured Veillonella sp. | reverse complement strand
TCGTCTTCTTTCAAGCCGCTAGAAGAAGTAATTGTAATTTTTTGTTCTTTTTGAGTACCCAAATCTTTAGCTTTTACGTGTACGATACCGTTAGCATCGATGTCGAATGTTACTTCGATTTGTGGAACCCCACGAGGAGCTGCTGGGATACCATCCAAGTTGAAGCGACCCAATGTTTTATTATCTGCTGCGAACTCACGTTCACCTTGCAATACATGGATATCTACAGATGGTTGGTTATCTGCTGCAGTGGAGAATACTTGAGATTTAGATGTAGGAATTGTAGTGTTACGATCGATAATACGTGTGAATACACCACCCATTGTTTCGATACCAAGAGACAATGGAGTTACATCAAGTAACAATACGTCTTTTACTTCACCTACTAATACACCACCTTGAATAGCAGCACCGATAGCTACACATTCATCAGGGTTAACGTTTTTAGTTGGTTCTTTACCCAATACTTTTTTAATAGCTTCTTGTACAGCTGGAATACGGCTAGAACCACCAACTAACAATACTTTATCGATATCGGATGCAGATAAACCAGCATCGTTCATAGCTTTACGAGTAGGTTCAATAGTAGCTTGTACCAAATCAGCTGTCAATTCTTCGAATTTAGCACGAGTCAATGTTACATCCAAGTGTTTAGGACCAGTAGCATCAGCTGTGATGAATGGCAAGTTGATATTTGTGCTAGCTACGCCAGATAATTCAATTTTAGCTTTTTCAGCAGCTTCTTTTAAACGTTGATCAGCTAATTTATCATTGGATAAATCGATACCAGTTTCTTTTTTGAATTCTTCAATAAGGTAGTTCATAATGCGTTGGTCGAAGTCATCGCCACCAAGATGGTTATTACCAGATGTTGCCAATACTTCAAATACGCCATCACCAAGTTCAAGAATAGATACGTCGAATGTACCACCACCAAGGTCAAATACAAGAACTTTACCGTCTTCATCTTTATCTACACCATATGCAAGAGCAGCTGCTGTAGGTTCGTTGATGATACGAAGCACTTCAAGACCAGCAATCGCACCAGCGTCTTTTGTAGCTTGACGTTGAGCATCTGTAAAGTATGCTGGAACTGTAATAACAGCTTGTTTTACAGGTTCGCCCAAGTAAGCTTCTGCATCAGCTTTGATTTTTTGAAGAATCATAGCAGAAATTTCTTGTGGTGTATAAGATTTACCTTCTACAGTTACTTTGTAGTCAGTACCCATGTGACGTTTAATAGAAATGATTGTGTTTTCTGGGTTAGATACAGCTTGACGTTTAGCTAATTGACCAACTAAACGTTCGCCATTTTTTGCAAAACCAACAACGGAAGGAGTTGTACGCGCGCCTTCTTGGTTAGTAATAACCGTAGGTTCGCCGCCTTCCATAACCGCAACACAAGAGTTTGTAGTACCTAAATCAATACCAATTACCTTTGCCATAATATATGCCTCCTAAAACCTTTATAATCTATTCAACAACTTTTACCATTGCTGGACGAATACAACGACCATCAACAGTATAGCCAGTTTGCAATACTTCACATACCGTATCAGATTCATATTTATCTGACGGTACTCGCATAATCGCTTGATGGAAATTTGGATCAAATGGTTTGCCAACCGCATCGATAACGGCTAAACCATGTTTAGATAACATAGCCATCAAGTTTTGATGAATCATGATAAATCCATCAAGGAATACCTTAGCGTCACCTTCTGCTGGACTTTGAACAGCTCGTTCAAAGTTATCTAATACAGGAAGTAAATCTGTAAGCACATCCCCTTTAACATATCCTGCAAGTTGCTCTTTTTCTTGATTAGTACGACGTTTGAAGTTTTCAAAGTCAGCTTGCAAACGCTTATATCGATTATCGAAATCTGCTTTAAGCTCATCTAATACGTGAGCAGCGTCAGCAACAACTTCTTCAGTTTCTTCCACAGCCGGTTCCTCTACATTAGTAGCATTTGCTGTTTCGTCTACTGTTTCTTGTTTAATGTCTTGTTCTTCAGCCATTATATACCCTTTCTATTTTTGTTCTTTTACCATAGATTCCATCATATGTTTCATGTGAGACAACATTCCAATAATACGACCGTATTCCATACGTGTCGGTCCTAGAATAGCAAGTGTACCAATAGGCTGATCTTGATTTGTGAAATCAGCTTGTACCACACTCATAGAATGTAGTGCTTCAGTATCATTTTCATCGCCAATCTTTACCTTCACCGGTGTAGGTGAATCATCCTTTAAAAGTTGTCCCAATTGATTTTGCTCTTCCACTAATGAAAGTAAGGGTTGTACTTTTTCAACAGACTTAAACTCTGGTTGATTTAACAACTCCGTGGTACCTACAGAATAGAACAACTTACGTTTATTAATTGCTCGTAATAATGTTTCTGAAAGGATCATCAAAATCCCTTGGGGTCCTTCCATATGAATCAAAAGTGTTCCTAACGCTTCAGCCGTTACATGACCAATACTTACATTCTGTAATGCATTGCTAAATTGCATAGCCAAACTTTGTAATACATCAGGCGAAACGCCTTCAGTAAAGTACATCAATTCATTATCAAGAGCTCCTGTCTCAGTAATGACAACCATAACTGCTTGATGTGAATCGAGGGGCAACACATGAATGTATTTGATTAATGCTCTATCATGAGCTGGAGCTAAGAATAAACTCATGCTATGGCTTACTTGTGATAATAATTTAGCCATATTTAAGAAGAGCTCACTCGTTGATCCATTGGAATGTTTCCATAACATTTCAATTTTTTCAGCATCCTGTAATGGAACAGGTTGTCGACTCAACATAGAGTCAACATATAAGCGATAGCCTTTAGCTGAAGGAATACGTCCAGCCGATGTATGAGGTTGCTCCAAATAGCCTAACTCCTCTAAATCGGACATTTCATTTCGCACTGTTGCCGGACTTATACCAAGATTATAATTCTTAGCAATGGTTCTTGACCCTACCGGTTCAGCAGATTTAACGTAGTCTTCAATTATGGCTCGCAAGATGCGCTGTTTTCTTTCATCCATAATGACACCTCTTGTTAGCACTCATAAACTTTGAGTGCTAATCGCATGTATAATATTATCACATTGGAAAAAATTGTCAAGCAAAAAAATCCTTAAAAAGTCAAATAATACCTATTTAGTCAAAAAGACAATTCAATATTTTTAATTAATTAGTCAAAAAATCAAAGTATAACAATAAGAAAACACTTATACTATCTACGTTTATGTCATATACTAAAATTTCAATCTTAGAATATGTTGGTCTAATAAAATTTATGTTATTAAAACCTGAAATAGTATAAGTGTTAATATTTGTAATAATTCTATTGTAATTTTGTTGTTAATGAGCTCTTAGTTAGATTACTTTCTAGCCATGCAAATTTATAGATTAAGAATCGTAAACCAGAACCATAAATCAATGAGAAGTATAAATATAATAATTTATAGTTCTACACCTTCTAATGGATTACCAAGTCGTTCTAACAGTTTTCCCATACGCTCACGTGGTTCCCCATGTTCCGCATACCAATCAACTAAAATATCTACAGCTTTTTTGGATTGCTCTACAGTAAGTTGTCTAGCCAAAATTTTGCCAGCTTCTGGTCTCATACCTGTATTGCCGCCAACAGCTAACATAAAACCTTGAGACGTACCAATAAAGGCAATATCTTTTACCATTGCATCTGGACAGTTACGACCACATCCACTGATGCCAATTTTGCACTTATGAGATGTTTTTCGGCCGTAATGTTTTCTCTCCACATAATCAGCTAACTCTTTTGTTTCCATTTGGCCATTTTTACAATAGCCTTTACCAACGCAAGCAATTAAGGAATTAACCCCTCTATGAATAACCGTAGTTACACCTTCAGGTAATTCGGAAATAAGCTGTTCCTTATCTTCTTTTTCAATACCTGTAATTTGTATACCTGTTACAACATGACGGAAGGATCCACCATATTTTTCAGCTAATTCTATGCATGCCTTCATTTGGTCTAAAGTAAATTCATTATGTAAACCGTGTAAAATAACCGATGTCTTCATCGTTCCTCCTCAAATCTAGCATGCTTATTCATCATCATCCTATTTATACTAACATATTAGATTTTGAGAAACTGTGAAAAATTACTCACGAATAAATTGACTAAATACATAGTTACCATGTTTTGCCCCTTCCGAGGTCAAATGATAACTATCATTTTCATATTCTAATAGGCCTTTGCTAACTAAATCTTTTATTGTAGCGCCAAATAAATCATGAACAGATACACCAAATCTATTTTTGAATTTTAGCTCATCAAGTCCCCATTTAGTGCGAAGTGCTAAAAAACAAAAATCCTCTTGGGCCCGCTCTACCGTAATAGTCTCCGTATCGATAATAGGCATAGTATATCGATCAACAGCTTGTATATAAGGCATTACATTACGATTGTTACTGCGGCGTACTCCGTCATAAAAAGAATGAGCACCTGCACCAAAGCCTAAATAATCTACATAGTGCCAATATTTTAAATTATGACGACTATAGGAATTATCCTTACTGAAATTAGAAATTTCATATCGCTCAAAACCTAAATCTTTTAACCCAGCCATAATCATGTCATACATAGATTCATCAATGGTTTCACTAGGAATAGAAATAAGGTTCTTTTCTACTAAATGATATAAATAAGTCCCTACCTCAACTTGAAGTCCATACGTTGAAATATGATTAATCGGTAAATCTTTTACAATATTTAAATTATGCTGAATATCCTCTAAGGTTTGTCGTGGCAAACCATAAATCAAATCAATATTGATATCAGTAAATCCAGCCTCTTTAGCATCGTAAACCGCTTGTTTAGCCTTTTCACCATTATGACTGCGATGCAGCATAGTAAGTGCCTTATCATTAAAGGTTTGAACACCAAAGCTAATACGATTGAAACCAAGTTTAACCAATTTCGTTAAATAATGTAAATCTACTTCTCCAGGATTTGATTCAATAGTCATATGACAATCATCAGTAATTGTAAAAGTGCTTTTAATTTTATCAAGAATCATCTTTAGTTGTTGAATTGACAATTCAGTCGGCGTACCACCACCAAAGTAAATGGTATCAATAGGTCTAGATTTAGATTCTGGGTGTTCTGTAACCCATAGATCTATTTCTTGTACTAATGCATATACATAGGTTTCATAATAATCTTGTAGGTTTTGATAAGCTGGAAAATCACAGTACATACATTTCTGTTTACAAAAAGGGATATGGACATACAAGCCCATATCCCCAAGTGTAGACAGATTCAAAGTATTAGAATCTGTTTGCATTATATTAGTCCTCAACCTTGAGAATAGCCATGAATGCTTCTTGTGGAATCTCTACAGATCCTACAGACTTCATGCGTTTCTTACCGGCTTTTTGTTTTTCTAGCAATTTACGTTTACGAGAAATATCGCCACCATAACACTTCGCTAAAACGTCTTTACGCCAAGCTTTTACAGTTTCACGAGCTACAATCTTCGTACCTACTGCTGCTTGAATAGGAATTTCAAACATTTGACGAGGAATGAGTTCTTTTAATTTTTCCGCTAATGCACGTCCACGTGTAGCAGCACGGTCTTTGTGTACGATAATAGACAAAGCATCTACAGGATCACCATTTAAGAGAATATCCATCTTAACCATTGGAGATTGTTTATAGCCAATCAATTCATAGTCAAGAGATGCATACCCCTTTGTAGCAGATTTTAATTTATCAAAGTAATCGTAAATGATTTCACTTAAAGGTAAGTGATATACAACGGATACACGTGTTTCATCCAAATATTCCATGGATTGATATTCACCGCGTTTATCTTGAGACAATTCCATAATAGTGCCAACAAAATCTTTAGGTACGATTGTAGTAGCTTTTACATAAGGCTCCTCAATGTAGTCGATTTCTGTTGGTGGTGGTAATTTAGCAGGATTGTCCACTTCGAGCATTTCTCCATTTGTCTTGTAAACCTTATAGTTTACAGATGGAGCAGTTGTAATAAGGGATAAGTTATATTCACGTTCCAACCGTTCTTGAATAACATCCATATGTAATAGGCCGAGGAAACCACAACGGAATCCGAAGCCCAATGCCAAAGATGTTTCTGCTTCGTATTCTAAAGCAGCATCATTAAGTTGTAACTTTTCAAGTGCATCACGAAGATTTTCATAGTCTTTAGAATCTGTTGGATATAAGCCACAATAAACCATAGATACAGCTTTGCGATAGCCAGGTAATGGTTCTGGTGCCGGATTATTAGCTAATGTTACAGTATCACCAACGTGACAATCAGCTACATTCTTAATGCTAGCTGCAATACAACCTACAGAGCCACATGGTAACTCCTGAACAGGTACAAGATTTGGTGTAAAGATACCAAGTTCTGTTACATCAAAATCCTTTTTATCATGCATCATACGGATTGTATCTTTTGCTTTAATCGTACCTTCTTTTACACGTACATAAGCAATAGCGCCTTTATACGCATCAAAACGGCTATCAAAAATCAAAGCTCTAGTTGGTTCATCAGATTTATCTGGCGGTGCAGGCACCTTATTTACGATAGCTTCCAAAATATCTGGAATGCCAATACCAGATTTAGCAGAACATAAAACTGCTTCTGATGCATCTAAACCAATAATATCCTCAATTTCATGTTTAACTCGATCAGGATCTGCAGAAGGCAAATCAATTTTGTTAATAACAGGAATGATTTCAAGATCATGTTCTAAAGCGAGATACACATTTGCCAACGTTTGTGCCTCTACACCTTGTGCAGCATCTACTACGAGTAATGCGCCTTCACAAGCTGCAAGAGAGCGAGATACTTCATAGCTGAAATCCACATGGCCCGGAGTATCGATAAGGTTCAGAGTATACTCTTCACCATCTTGTGCTTTATACAAAATGCGAACAGATTGGGCTTTAATAGTAATACCCCGTTCACGTTCTAAATCCATAGAGTCTAGAACTTGAGCCTCCATTTCGCGTTTTTGTAATGTGCCAGTATATTCAATTAATCTATCGGCAATGGTAGATTTACCATGGTCAATATGAGCTATAATACAGAAGTTTCTAATCTTTTTCGTTGACATACTATGTGAACAAGTTCAAGGAACTTGCATTCTCCTTTCTAACATACGCGATCGATAACAGCACCTCCTAATAATTGAGTGCCATTATAAAAGGCTACGGACTGACCTGGTGTAATAGCCCGTTGTGGTTCTTCGAAGATAACCTCCATCGTATCATCATCTAAGATACGTGCAGTACAAGGTGAAGGGTTCGCAGCGTAGCGGATTTTACCTTCTGCTTTTAATTCTTTATGAATTGTATCATCTAAGAAGTTATAGAACTTACAAATCATACGATTTGTAAAGAGTCGTTCATTAGGACCTACGATAACCTCATTGCGTTCACCATTAAAGCCAATAACATATAATGGGTGCTTGTATGCGATACCAAGACCCTTACGTTGGCCAATAGTGTAATTAAATAAGCCATTATGCTTACCTAATACTTCACCATCTTCAGTAACGATATTACCAGATTTAGGTTTATCCTTCATTTCTTCTACCACGAGCTTTTGATAGTTCCCGTGAGGTAAGAAACAAATATCTACACTATCTGGTTTTTTAGCTACTGGTAAATCATATTCAGCAGCTAATTTACGTGTTTCAGTCTTACATTGACCACCTAGTGGGAACATAAGATGACTCAAGATACGTTGGTTCATATTATACATAACATAACTTTGATCTTTTGTAGGATCAACGCCTTTATGTAACTCATACAAACCTGTTTCTTCATTATAATTAACCTGTGCATAGTGACCAGTAACCATATGTGTGGCCCCTAGTTCAAGTGCACGATTAAGCATCAAATCAAACTTGATATTTTTGTTACAAAATACACAAGGATTTGGTGTACGACCATAGGCATATTCTTTTACAAAGTAATCTACCACATTATCGTAGAATACATCGCGAGCATCGATAACGTGATGCTCAATACCAAGAAAATCACACATCTTCTTAGCATCTGTTACAGCGAGGGGAACTGAATCATAAGGTGTACCACTCACCCACAGCCACAGGGTAATACCAAATACTTTATAGCCTTGTTTTAGTAGCATTGCAGCAGTTAAAGAACTGTCTACGCCACCACTCATAGCTACAGCGATAACTTTTTCCATACTTTCTCCTTTTAATGATCTCTTGATCATAAAACTAATCAGGGTGAAAGCCTGACGTGTAAAAAACACTAGTTCGGTGTAAAAGTCCGAGTAGTATTGCTATGAAATTATAGCAACTTATATTATAGCCTAGAACTAGGTATATTGAAAAGATTTGAAACAAAAAGAATCCCTTTCTCAAAGAGAAAGAGATTCTAACTGTTATCTATGTTTTAATATTTCTTCTGCAGCACCTAAAATACCGAGCATGGAGTGTTCAAACACAAGGCCACCTTGCATGAAAATCGTATACGGAGGACGAACTGGACCATCTGCACTTAATTCAATGGAGGAGCCTTGTACAAAGGTACCACCAGCCATGATAATTTTATCTTCATAACCAGGCATATCGCCAGGGATTGGATGTACGTGAGCATCTACAGGAGAATAGGCTTGCATACCTACACAGAAGTGCTCCATTTCTTCCCCATTTTTTAGATTGATGGCTTGGATCAAGTCATAGCGATCAGCATTTACCTTAGGGAATACATCATAGCCTAACAATTCACCTACCGCAGCCGTATATACAGCCCCTTTAAGTGCTTGCAATACTACGTGAGGTGCCATAAATAAACCTTGGAAGAACAAGCGATAACCAGGAGCATAGGAGCCCATATGATCGCCAAGTCCTGGAGCAGTAAGTTGATAGGCTGCATCTTCTACAAGGTCTTCTCTACCAACAATATAACCGCCAGTTGGCGCCAAACCACCCCCTGCATTTTTAATGAGAGAGCCCGCCATAATATCGGCACCAGCTTCTAATGGTTCTTGTAACTCTGTAAATTCGCCATAGCAATTATCTACAAAACAAATGGTGTTAGGATTTTTAGCTTTTACAGCATCTACAATGATCTTAATATCGTCAATAGATAATGGTTCACGCGTACTATAGCCGCGAGAACGTTGAATGACTACTACTCGCGTATTATCATTCACAGCGTTAGCAATGGCCTCCACATCATAGGTATTATCTTTTAAAGGCACCTCAGTATAGGTAAACCCTTTTTCTACTAAGGAACCACGTACTTCACGAGCAGCACCAATTACGGATTGCATTGTATCGTAAGGAGCCCCAACGGCATAGATAAATTCTTTACCTTTAGAACCATTCCCCATTAAGGAAATCAACGTTGTTGCTAGTGCGTGTGTACCAGATACGAAATGAGGGCGAACGATAGCCTTTTCACCTTTAAATACATAGGCAAATACTTCATCTAATTTTTCACGGCCCACATCGTTATAACCATAACCAGTAGTACCTGTGAAATGATAATCAGATACTTGGCATTCTTTCAATGCTTCTAATACTTTTTTTGTATTAGCTAAAGCAATAGGTTCAAATTTCTTAAATTCTGGTTCAGCCATTTCAAGGGCTTTACTACGTATTTCTTCTAATGTCATGCTAATCCTTCTCTACGGATTAAATCCATAGCTTTATTAAATATAAAATCTTTAGATGTATCGTTATCAATATGTATCCATTCAATATATGGCATACGTTTATACCAAGTGATTTGGCGCTTTGCAAAATGTCGTGTATTCTTCTTGATTAAATCACGACATTCATCAAGTGTAATACGGCCATTTATATATTCTACAACCTCTTTATAACCAATGCCTTTAAAAGCTTGGCAATCTGGATTTACTCCAGATTTAAGAAGTTGCTCTACTTCTTCAATCAAACCTGCATCAAACATCATATCAACGCGTAAATTAATGCGTTCATATAACTTATCACGATCTCTCATAAGACCTATAACAGGTCCTTTATAAGATACACCATCTTTTGTTTGATTACGTAATGAATCTACATCACCATGATGCAATATCTCAATAGCTCGATATAAACGATGTTTATCGCTATATTGAATTTCTATGTTATGCTCTTTTCCCAATGTGAAAGCATAGTCTCGTAAGCCTTTAATACCTTTGGTATTATATAACTCATCAAGTTCTATTCGCAAACTTTCATCAGGTTTAACATCATTAAAGTTATAGTTCTCCAATAATGATTGAACATACAGTCCTGTGCCACCAGATAAAATAGGAAGAATATTCTGATCTTTTAAACTAGCGATAATCTCTTTCGCTTGGTCTTGAAAAATGGATACCGAATATGAATCATTTGGTTCTAGTATATCAATGAGATGATGTTTTACCCGATTAAGTTCATCCATCGATGGTTTAGCGGTACCAATATTGAGTTGTTTATATACTTGGTAAGCATCACCAGAAATAACCTCAGCATTAAGTTGTTCAGCTAATTCCAAGGTAAGATCAGTTTTGCCTACCGCCGTAGGTCCAACGATGGTAATTAAGGGATTCACAATAACTCCTTCATATATACACCATAGCCTATGCGGCTATACTTTCCCCCCACCCATTGATAAGGTGGATACTTTTGAAAGACCGAACTAAAGGGTCGTTCTTTTATAATAACACCATATCTAGCAACGCGCATAGCTTGCGACATAATTATATCATCAATATGACTTTCTACAGTATGACCACGAAGCGGCTTAAATTGTGGACTTTCCTCTACAGGCACTTCAAACATGGGATCAAAATAAATAATATCTACACTATTATCTGATAGGTTAGGTAAATAGTTTTCATAGGTCGCATGTTGTACCTGAATACGTCGTAACGCATTTGTTACACTATCCTCACTATGAATATAATGAGCCAATCCATAGGAAGTAGCAAGCCATATAGGAAACGAACCTTCTAATCCTTGTATCTCTACATTAGGAAAAGCATAACTAACAATAATGCTATCACTAGCTAGGCCTATAGTAGAGTCGAGAAATGTAAACTGCTGTCCATCAAGTATGCCTTTTTTATCCAGAATAGTTTGAACAGCATTAACTAGATGATCTCCTTCACCACGTACTATACGTAATATACGTAGTTGTGCCATGGAAAGATGAAAGCTATGTTGCTTATTTTCAGGAAAGTGGATGGTTAATTCAGATCCTGAAAGAACTGCAATATATTCACATTGATATTCTCTAAATAATGCCGGTATAGATGATTTTCCACGTTTTATATAGGTCATATGCATAGAGGAAGCCAATGCTTTGGCTTCCTCCTGAATGGCCTCATTAGATTTTTGAGATGTAGTTAAAATATTCATATTAGGACCGTAAGAATAATTTCCCTAATTCATCAGGTGTAAACTTAATAATTGTTGGTCGACCATGAGGACATACATAAGGCTTTTCAGTACTAAATAAATCCTCAATTAAGGTAGTCATTTGATACATGTTTAAATTATGACCGGACTTGATGGCCCCTCTACAAGATGCATAGGCTAGCATTTCATGACGCAACTGAGCCTTTGTAGGTTGTTGGTGGTCATGTAAGTAAGAAAATACATATTGGAGAATTTCAAACGCCTTAGATTCTACTAAATCTACAGGAGCGCCTACAAGTTTTATCTTTGTAGGACCACCTAATTCGACATCAAATCCAAGATCCAGTAATATTTCTCGTTCTTCCTCAACTAAATTCATTTCATCATCTGTGGCCTCACTATATTGAGGTACTAGTATAGATTGCATAGGAATTGCTTCAGAGGACTTACAAAGCTTATCATAACGTACACGTTCATGCGCCGCATGTTGATCTATAATATAGAGATCATCACCCTTTTTAGCCAAAATATAACAAGAAGCAACTTGTCCCATAGGTAAGAATCCAGAATTTTGAATCGTACGTTCTTCTGTATTATCTTCCCGAATATCGTGAGCTAAGGACTTAAATCTTTCTACATCCTCTTTCGTATAACTAGTATATTCGGTAGGGACAGCATCAAAACTTTCATCTGTAAAGGAAGACTGTTCATACGTCGTCTTTGGCGCAGGTGGTGTGTAGCCCTTAGTTTTAAGATTCTCCACAAACTGCGCAGTTTCACTGCGCATGACTTCATACCCTTTTGTACGTCGTCCACCAAAAACCTTATCATAATCTACCGCTGTTGCTATATGCTCAGCAGACTGCATTTTATCTTCTACCACAGAAGGTGTTCGATACGAATCATACGTACTATTGTCAGCGAAAGATGAACTACTATTACTATCCCTATTGTTACTATTGAAGTCAATTCCATTAGTGACTGTACCATTTATATAAGAGGATGATTCTCGTTCATAACGCTCATGAAGGGGATTATTTAAGGCATTCAAAATACCATGGTAAACTGCTTTAAATATAATCTTATCGTCAGAAAATTTTACTTCACTTTTGCGAGGATGGACATTAATATCAACCATCTCAGCAGGAACAGTAATATTTAGGACCACTAAAGGATGACCATTTTTCGGCAATAATGCGTGATATGCATTATCTATAGCCTTCATTATGGTTTTATCAGAAATAACCCGGTTATTAACGATAATAGTCTGCCAAATTCTCGTACTTTTAAGAAGTGTAGGTTTACTTACTACACCATCGATATAGATAGAGTCACTTTCATAAGCAACAGTAAATATATCATCCTTAGTTTTATAGCCATATAGGGCAGCTACAGTATCACCAATATTGCCATTTCCAGGCGTAATGATAGCCACTCGATCATCGATGATGAGCTTAAAGGAAATGTGTGGATTACTAAGGGCTAATTTCCCCACAATATCTTGAATCTTAGACGATTCTGTACGTTCTGTTTTCAAGAATTTACGACGAGCTGGCGTATTATAGAACAGATCTCTAATTTCAATTGTCGTACCAGGTGCAGCACCGTAAGGAATACAATCGGTAAAAGTACCACCGTCTACGGTAATACGAGTCCCTAAATCAGAATCTGCTTTGCGTGTAGTCAAGGAAAAATGAGATACAGAGGCAATACTAGCTAATGCTTCACCACGGAAGCCGAGGGATGCAATATCAAATAAATCCTCTACATGTTGAATTTTAGATGTTGCATGTCGTAGGATTGCTAACCGCGCATCCTCTTCAGTCATACCAATGCCATTATCGGTAATGCGCATATACGCCACACCACCATCTCCAATTTCTACCTCTATATTAGTAGCAGAAGCATCGATAGAGTTTTCAATGAGCTCTTTAATGACTGATGCAGGGCGCTCAACGACTTCACCAGCAGCTATCTTATTGATTGTGGTTTCATCCAATACATGAATGGTAGCCATTATTTCCCGCCTCCTTTACGAGCCTCCTCTTGTAGTTCATATAATTTATTTAATGCTTCAATAGGTGTCATGCTCATTACATCCACTTCCAGTAAGCTATCAACTACTGAATGAGTAAATAAGTTACCTAGTGGAGAATCACTCACTTGTTTAGTGGTTGGTTTAACCACATTAGTAGGTTGACCGCCAATCACACGATTATTTAAATCACTAGCATCATGACTTTGATCTTCCAAGGATTCCAAAATTACTTCTGCTCGTTTTAATACAGAATTCGGTAAGCCTGCCAATCTAGCTACATGAATACCATAGCTACGGTCTGCACCACCTCTAATAATACGGCGCAAGAAGGCCACATCCTTACCTTTTTCTTTTACAGCTACAGTGTAATTCTTTAATTTACTATAGCTTTCTTCTAAACTAATTAGCTCATGGTAATGGGTAGCAAATAATGTCTTGCCGTGAATATGCTTACAAATATGCTCAACTACAGCTTGAGCGATACTTAAACCATCAAATGTACTAGTGCCACGACCAATTTCATCTAAGATGATTAAGCTGTTATGTGTAGCATTCTCTAAAATATAGGCTACCTCTTTCATTTCTACCATGAACGTACTTTGACCAGTAGAAATATCATCACTAGCACCTACACGGGTAAAGATGCGATCCACTGGAGAAATAGATGCTTCACGAGCAGGAATAAAGGAGCCTATTTGAGCCATAATCATCAAAATAGCAGCTTGACGCATATATGTTGATTTACCGGCCATATTAGGACCTGTAATGAGCAAGAATTCCTCATCATCATGATTTAAAACGATATCATTTGGTACAAAAACTTCACGCTTCAAGAATTTTTCAATTACAGGATGACGACCATCTCGAATATTAATTTGACCATTCATTACAATGGTAGGACAAATATAGTTCTCTTCATAGCCTACAAGTGCTAAGGAACCTAATACATCAAGCTCAGCAAGGGCACGAGCTGTCTCTTGCACATCTTTTATAACGAGTTTAATATCATTTCGTAATTGTTGATATAGTTCATGTTCTAAGGCAATTATCTTGTCTTTAGCGCTTAGAATTTTGATTTCAAACTCCTTTAACTCAGGCGTAATATAACGCTCTGCATTAGCTAAAGTTTGTTTACGAATGAAGTAATCAGGTACTTGTTCAGATTTGCTATGAGATACTTCAAAATAATAACCAAACACTTTATTATAGCCAGTTTTTATTTTAGATAAACCTGTAGCCTCTTTAATATCGGCTTCCATCTTAGCTAGCCACTGCTCGCTATTAGTAGCTAAAGAACGTAGTTCGTCTAAATCTTGATTAAAACCATCTTTAATGACACGGCCTTCTTTTAATGTCAATGCTGGTTGATCTGCAATGGCACGACATAATAGATCATATATATCTTTATGGTCTTGAATGCGATCATTAATCGATGTTAATGATAAACTTGCACATGTACTTAAGAGTTTTTTAATATCAGGTAAAACAGCTAATGATTCACGAAGTGCTGTTAAATCTCTCGGTGATACAGAACCAGTTTCTACACGACCTACAATGCGTTCAAAATCATAAATACAATCTAGTAAGCTACGAATATGAGACCGCTCTGCGCCACGTGTAATTAGCTCTGCTACAGCAGCTTGTCTACGTTGTATTTGATTTACATCAGTTAATGGACTTTCAAGCCATTGTTTTAAAAGACGAGCCCCCATTGGAGTCAACGTACGATCAAGCACATCGAGTAGTGTACCCTTTTGACCACCATCTCGTAAGTTATGAGTAATCTCTAAATGGCGCAAAGACGATGTATCTAAAATCAAACGATTACCTACACTCAATTGATGAACATAGTTAATGTGAGAAATTTCAGACTTAATGATATCCTCTAAATATAAGAGCATATAACCCAAAGCTTCCCATACATCCTCTTCCATGAGACCTAGATCACCAAAGTGAATAACAGCCTTTTCTGCTACCTCACGTTGAGTATGATAAGTACTAAATGGTGATAATACAACATTACTAAATTGATTATCCATAAAGTCCTTTATATCTTGCGGTAATACAGTGCCTTCAGGCAATATGATTTCACTTGGACGATACATGCTGAGAGCATCATATATATCGCTTCGTTTTTCACAATCAGTAATGCGATGCCAAATAACTTCCCCTGTAGATACATCAGAAAATACAAGTATCCATGCATCTTTTACCATATAAAACAATGATAAAAAGTTATTTGATCGTGCATCATTACCATTTTCAGTCATTACAGTCCCTGGTGTAATGACCTTAATAACGTCACGCTTAACGATGCCCTTAACTGCTTTAGGGTCTTCTAATTGTTCACATATAGCAACCTTATAGCCTTTTTTTACTAATGTTTCTATATAGCTTTCAGCAGCATGAAAAGGAACGCCACACATTGGTGTGCGTTCCTCATCTCCTGTTGGGCGACCGGTTAAGGTTATATTCAGTTCACGAGATGCAATTAATGCATCATCATTAAATAATTCATAAAAGTCACCTAAACGAAAGAACAGTAATTCTTCAGAATATCTAGATTTAATATCTAAATACTGCTCCATCATAGGTGTTTGCTTTTTTGCCATACTTACCCCTTTTGTATTGTACCGTAGCAAACCCAAGTTTGTGCTTTATCAATATAAGCAGGTACAGTTTCGCCAATTGATAAAGAGTCATCTTTCGGGAATAAAACCATTTTATTGCCCGATGTACGACCAAACCACATTTCTTCATCACGAGGACTTGGCCCCTCTACAATAATATCAAACACTTGCCCTTCCATAGGTTTATTTAATTCATAAGAGATTTCATTTTGTACATCCATCAACGTTTGTAGACGTACGCGTTTAACCTCTTCTGGAATTTGATCATCCATAGTTGCAGCTGGCGTTCCAGAGCGTTTTGAATAGATAAACGTATATGCCATATCATAACGTACATCTTTTAAAAGTTGTAAAGTAGCTTGGAAATCTTCCTCTGTTTCCCCTGGAAAACCGACAATAATATCTGTAGTGACAACTATATCTTTAATTTTCTCACGACAGTAAGAAAGTAGTTCTTTATAGTGCTCCACCGTATAATGTCGGTTCATTTTCTTCAAAATACGGTCAGATCCCGATTGAATTGGTAAATGTAGATGTGTAACGATATTAGAAGATCGACCGAGTGCATCTATCATAGATTTAGTCATATCTTGTGGATGACTTGTCATATAGCGAATACGTTCAATTCCTGGAATGCCATCGAGAGCATCAACTAATGTACCAAAGTCAGTACCATCTTTGAAATCTAAACCGTAAGAGTTTACATTTTGCCCTAACAACGTGATTTCTTTAAACCCTTTTGCACCTAGTTCAGTAACCTCTTTTACAATGGCTTCTACAGGACGACTTATCTCTCTACCACGAACATGAGGAACAATACAATAGGTACAGAACTTATTGCAACCATTCATAATTGGTACCCAAGCATAGAATGTACCATTTGGCTTAGCTTCTAATTCAGGAAGTACAGTATTATCCATATCTACACTAATTTGATGTGTATGTCCCCGTTGTACTTCTTCAATCATTTCATTAATATGTTGAATATTATGAGTACCTAATACAATATCAATATGTGGAGCCCGTTTAAACATTTCCGCTTGATTCTTCTGCGCCATACAACCTGTAACAGCAAGGATCAAGTTTTTGTTTTTACGCTTTAGTCTCATTAGCTCACCTATGCGGCCATAGACTTTAGTTTCTGCATTCTCACGCACTGCACAAGTATTTAATAAAATTAAATCTGCAGTTTCTACGTCCTCTGTTGGCGTATAGCCTACAGATTCTAACTGATGCGATAAGCGCTCAGAATCGGCAGTATTCATTTGACAACCATAGGTGTAAATATAATAAGACTTCATTCTAACTCCTATACTTTAACAATCTTACGTTTTGTTTCTATAATATTCTTAACTTTTATAGACATACGTTCAATAGACATGCCTGTAATATACTCAATTTCATTTCGAACGGACTTTTGTACCTGTTGCATCAATGCTTTGACAGGATAACCATGTTCAATTACTACAGCCATATCAACAACTAAACCATTTTGGCCTTTGTCACTCTTTTTGAAAGAAATAACACTTGATTCATCAACACCAACAACTTTTTTTAAGCCATTGCGAATCAATTTGATAATGACATCATCATCGAAGGTAAGACGTCCATAATAACTGAAAGCAGGACGAACTACAGAACGTTCAAAACCTTCTGATCCAATTTGCCCCAATGTATCTTGATCTTGTTTTTTCAAAGTACGTCGACGCCACATGGTTTTAATTGGATCAATCAAATACCCTCTAAAATGAGGTTTCAATTCCATTGTTGGGACTGGAATAATATGTTTACCTTCTTTAAGACGAGCATGTTGTGCTTTTTCAATTTCTTTAGGTGTAGCTACATCTTCAATGCGAATGTATCGATCTGGATCTTGCAATCCTAATGCTTTCGTAATTTTCTTAACCATATTATCGGATGTACCAATAATCATAAGCTTATTAGGATTGATTTTATCTAATTGTTCACGCACTGATTTTACTTGTACTTCATCTTGGAAAATAGCGCGACGAACAGCTTTTAATCGGCTAGATTCCTTCTTTGCAGAAAAACCAGCTACAATCTTATTATCATGAATTAAAATGCCATCATCAATGATACATTCAATATTATTTTCATGAGCAACTACGAGCGCACGATGGCTTTTACCAGTGCCACTACTACCTACAAATGCAACGACTTCCATAGTCAACCTCATTATTTATAACAAACTAATAAATTCTGATACATTCTCAGCGGATACCAAGTAATCACCAAATTGATCTGGTGCTTTTCCTGGAATACCATGATAATCAGAACCACCTGTAATAAACAAGTTATGTTTTTTAGCTAATGCTTTATATCGTTTCACATCATCATCGTTATGTTTAGTATGGTAAACCTCCATACCATCAAAATCATAGGCTAACATTTCTACTACATATTCATCACTAGTTACTAGTTTAGGATGGGCCATAACGGCAAGGCCGCCAGCTTTGTGAATAATATCAATAATATGCGGAACCTCAACCTTTACCTTAGGTACATAGCATGGACTATCTTTTCGAAGAATACCTTTGAATACCTCATTAATATCCTTAGCATAACCACCATCAATTAATAACTGTCCAATATGTGGACGCCCATAAGCTTGCGTCTTAGGGAATTTTTTAAGTAGGTCATCTTTCGATATAACATATCCAGCATTATTACAACGTTTGATAATCTCATCAATCCGTTCTTCTCGTTTTGCTTTAAAATATTGAATAAAGTCTTTTAATTCTTGATTTGTTTCATCAAAACGATATCCAAGAATATGAATAGATTTATCTTTATAGTCAGCACTAAATTCACAACCATTAATAATTTTAATAGTTTTCTCCGGATCTAATTGCTTTTGAGCGGCACGCAATGCTTTTATGCCATCAATTTCGTCATGATCAGTTAACGCCATCATAGATAGTTTACATTCTAAAGCATGACGTAATAATTCTTCTGGACTTTTAACACCATCAGAATAGATAGAATGCATGTGAAAATCAACAAGCATAGAGCACCTCCCATTACAATTATCCTATCTTTTAATTATGACTGATTTAGCTAATTTATTCAAGATGAGATAGAAAAATTGCGACCCTAATGAGTATTCACTAGAATCGCAATTTAATTATAAATCTTGAAGTAATTCAGTAACCTTAGTCGCTACAGAATCGATTGCACATGTAATCGCTTCACCAGACTTACGGATTTGAATTTCTACTTCATTATTTTCAAGTGTATTTTTACTTACTGTAATACGAAGTGGATAGCCAATTAAATCAGCATCTTTGAATTTTACACCAGCTCGATCCTTACGATCATCAAGTAACACATCTACACCTGCATCTTGTAATGCAGTATAAATTGTTTGACTTGTAGACATCAAAGCTTCGTCTTTTGCATTAATAGGAACGATAACGGCTTCAAATGGAGCAATAGAACGCGGCCAAATAATACCATTTTCATCGTGATACTGCTCAATAGCAGCAGCTAATGTACGAGATACACCAATACCATAACAACCCATAATCATTGGATTAGGACGACCATTTTGATCTAAGAATGTAGCTTGTAATGCCTCTGAGTATTTTGTACCCAATTTAAATACTTGGCCTACTTCAATACCTTTAGCATGTTCTAGAGCACCACCGCAAGTTGGGCAAACATCGTCAGCTGTAATCAAACGAATCGGTGCGACAATAATATCTTCTACATTAAAGTCACGTTTTGGATTGATGTTAATATAGTGTGCATCTTTCTTATTGGCACCACCACAAACATTGTACGTTTCCATAACAGATTCATCTACTACTATGGCAAACTCTTCTGTTTGTTTTAACCCAACTGGACTTATAAAGCCAGCTGTTAAAGCTACTTTTTCCAATTCTTCTGGTGTAGCCATTTCAGGCTCTACGGAACCAAGTACAGCATGTTGCACTGCTACTTCATTTACTTCATGGTCACCGCGAACAATAGCTAACACAACTTTACCATCAATAGAAAATACTACAGCTTTAATCGTTTTATGTAATGGTAAATTAAGCATTTCTGCAACAGCTTCAATAGTACTTGCATTTGGAGTGTCCACAACAGATAACTCTTGAAGTGCTTCTTCTTCCTGTTTCATAATACCAGGTTTACCAATTTCAATATTGGCAGCATAGTCACATTTTGTGCAATACACAATATCAGCTTCACCAGCTTCTGCGATTGCCATAAACTCATGTGTGCCACTACCACCGATAGCACCGCTGTCAGCTTCTACAGGACGGAATGTAAGACCACAACGCGTGAAAATTCGTGTATATGCATCATACATAGATTTATAAGATTCATATAAACCAGCTTCATCCACATCAAAAGAGTATGCATCTTTCATAATGAATTCGCGACTGCGCATTAAACCATAACGCGGACGACGTTCATCACGGAATTTACTTTGAATTTGATATAAATTTACTGGTAATTGACGATATGAATTGATCTCATTTTTAACAAGTGTAGTAATCATCTCTTCATGAGTTGGTCCTAAACAGAATTCATTATCATGACGATCATTAATACGCATCATTTCAGCGCCATATGCATTCCAACGGCCAGATTCTTTCCAAATTTCAGCAGGTTGTAAGATAGGCATCATGATTTCTTGAGCACTAGCACGATCCATTTCTTCACGTACAATAGCTTCGATTTTTTTGATACTTCTCCAACCTAATGGTAAAAAGCTATATAAACCATTTGCAGTTTTGCGCATAAAACCAGCGCGAAGCATAAGCTGTTGGCTAACTACATCAGCGTCAGATGGAACTTCACGCAATGTAGGTGCATATAATTTAGTGGCTAACATAAAGACTCCTCATCTAAGTTTTCTAAATATTGATCAATTTCTCTAAATAATGTATCTACTAATTCAGCTTCTGGCACAGTCTTGATAACTTCCCCTTTACGGAAGACAATACCTTGTCCATTACCACCAGCAATGCCGAAATCAGCCTCACGAGCCTCACCAGGCCCATTTACGACACAACCCATAACAGCTACTTTAATAGGTGCTTTAATGGATGCTAAACGTTCCTCTACAATCCCTGCCATATCAAATAAGTTCACTTGGCATCGACCGCAAGTAGGACAGGAAATCATTGTAGCTCCAAAGTTTCGTAATCCTAAATTACTCAAAATACTTCGACCTACTTCAATTTCATGTATGGGATCACCTGTTAAGGATACACGTAGAGTATCACCGATACCGTCTAATAATAAAGCACCAATGCCCATAGCAGACTTAATAGTACCTTGTTTTATCGTACCAGCTTCAGTAACACCTAAATGCAATGGATAAGGAATCTTATCGGATAACTTACGATAGGCTTCTACCATTAAAGGAACTTCCGTTGCTTTAATAGATAATTTCATTTGACGGTAGTCGAGCTTTTCGAGAATTCGGACATGTTCTAATGCAGTTTCCACCATGCCATCAGCTGTAGGATGACCTCCATGTGCATCGAGGATATGCTTTGGTAAAGACCCTGCATTAACGCCAATACGAATCGGAATTTGTTTAGGTTTAGCTTTTTCAATAACAGCCAATACCTTATCCTCACCGCCGATGTTTCCTGGATTAATACGCAATCCATCAACATTATTCTCGATAGCTTCTAACGCTAATTTATAGTCGAAATGAATATCAGCAATTAAAGGAATATCAATACCAGCACGAACTGCTTTTAAAGCTTTAGCAGAAGCCATAGTAGGAACTGCAACACGTACTAGTTCACAACCAGCCTCAGCTAAACGATTTATTTCAGCTATAGCCTTTTCCGTATGAACCGGATCTGTAGTAATCATAGATTGAATGCTTACCGGTGCATAATCACCAATTTTAACTGTACCTACATAGATATCATTTGTTGGTTTACGTACAATCATTGTAATCTCCCATCTATCTTATAGTAATCGGAATATATCCTGAGTCGTTACATATAAGAATAATGCTACCATTAAAGCAACACCAACCATTTGAATATACATTAGTGCCTTAGCAGGTAATTTACGACCTGTAATGGCTTCAGCCAAAATAATAATTAAATGACCACCATCTAATACAGGTAATGGTAAAAGATTGATAACCCCTAAGTTAATACTTAAGAATGCAGCAAAGCTCAAAAGTGGTGCAAAGCCAGATTGTGCAATAGTGCCAGCCATTTGTGAAATACCTACTGGGCCGGATAATTCTGCAGCTTGTGTGCCGCGAATCATATCATACAAACCACTTAACATAGCAACAATTGTTTGACCAGTACGAGTAACAGCTAGACTCAAAGACTCGCCTATGCTATAACTTTCTCGTGTAAAACTAGGATAAATACCAATTTTAGGACTATCTTGTTCCATTTTTGGAATCACTGTAGTTTCTACAGTTTCTCCGTCTCGATCTACCACAACAGTAACACCATGATTGGCAGTACCCTGTAAGCTAGGACGGATTTCATCCCACGTTGAAATCTTTTTACCATCAATAGTAAGTATTCTATCATTTGATTGTAAATGAGCTTGTTCAGCGGCACTACCAGGGATGATATTACCAATAACAGGATCATTTGTATAGGTAAGATTACCTACTGTTGCATTGAGGCCAAAGAATAAAACAATGGCCAATAAAAAATTAAATACAGCCCCTGCAGAAATAACAATAAATTTCTTCCATGCAGGTTTAGTATAAAATGACCGTTCATTTAACGGCTCGTCAGGACTCATGCCAGCAATACGATTAAAGCCACCAAGAGGAATGATACGAATAGAATATAAGGTTTCCCCTTTTTGAACTTTAAAAATCGCAGGTCCAAAACCTATGGCGAATTCGTCTACTTGCATACCCGACATTTTTGCTGTAATAAAATGGCCTAACTCATGAATAAACACGATTAAACCAAATACAAATATTGTGGCTAATGCCGTTGTCATATATACTCCTATACCATCAATGATGTTGCCTTTTCACGAGCCCATCTATCGATAGCTAATAAATTGTCTAACGTAAAGTCATCTTCAGGTCCCATAGCTTCTAGAACTGATGTAACGACTTTGTAAATATCACCAAAGGCGATTTTATCATCTAAAAATGCATAAACTGCTGTTTCGTTTGCAGCATTAAATACGGCTGGTTTAAAGCCACTTGCTCGTCCTACTTCATAAGCAAGACGAAGGGCAGGAAAATCATCATATCGTGGTGGCAAAAACTCCAATTGTAAGGCTTTAGTAAAATCAAGATGATTCATACTTAAAACTTCACGTTTTGGATATGTCAAAGCATATTGAATAGGCTCGCGCATATCTGGATTACCCATTTGCGCTAATATAGCCCCATCTTTCATACGTATCATAGAATGAACAATACTTTGTGGATGTACCACAACATCAATATGATCAAAATCAAAACCAAAAAGCCAATGCGCTTCAATTACTTCTAATCCCTTATTAAATAAAGATGCAGAGTCGATAGTAATCTTATTGCCCATGTTCCAAGTTGGATGTCGTAAGCAATCTGCAGCGGTGGCAGTTTTAATTTTATCAGAATCCCAAGTACGTAAAGGACCACCTGAAGCTGTGACAATTAAGGAATCAACATTATCGCGTTCTTGACCTTCTAAACATTGGAAGATAGCACTATGTTCACTATCAATAGGTAAAATTTGTACGCCATACTCTTTAGCTAAAGATGTAATTAACGGACCACCAGCAACAAGGGTTTCCTTATTAGCTAGACCAATTGTTTTACCTTTTTTAATGGCCTCTACTGTTGGTTCAATGCCTGCGGCACCAACAATTGCAGTGACAACCATAGTAGCTTCTTGAATCGTAGCAGCCGCAATGAGCGCTTCCTTACCACCTACAAGTTTTGTAGGACCTGTATAGCGGCCTTGTAGCTCTTTAAAAGCATTTTCATCAACTAGTCCGGCTACTAATGGCTGATATTCTTTAATTTGTTGTTCTAAGAGGTCAATATTATGATGTGCCACTAAAGCAACCACCTTGAATTGATCTGGATGTTGAGACACTACATCTAGTGTCTGTGTACCGATTGAGCCAGTACTGCCAATAATACTTAGGTATTTCATAAGCTTACCTCTATTAGATTAGTACGAAAAGAGTAATATATATATCAATGTAATAGGAGCCGCAAATAATAAGCTATCAAAACGATCCAATACACCACCATGACCTGGTAGTAAAGTACCAGAATCTTTCACATTACATAATCGTTTAATCTTTGATTCAAATAAATCACCTAATGGTGCAAGTATACCGCTAATCATACCAACATGAATGCCCATCCACCATGGAATGCCTACGATATACGAAAATACTGCGCCTGTAATAATACAGCCGATAAAGCCACCAATAAAACCTTCTAGTGTTTTATTAGGACTAATAGATGGAACAATTTTACGTTTACCAAAGGCACGACCAGCAAAATAAGCAAAAGTATCACTAGCCCATGTTGTAAATAATACCAGCCAAAGAGTAATTGTTCCCCAATTATATAATTCAAATGGCATTGATAGAGACATGTATATAGAGTCATGACGAATCATGAGCAAAGAAATCATGCCAATACCAACATATAATAAGCCAAATACACTAAATGAAACACTAGCTAAAGAGTATTTGTTTTCACCAAATGTACATAACATATAATTGGCTGATAAACTCAATACTAATATAGCTATTGCTAGAATATACTGATGACATGCAAAGGCAATCATCAATAATAAAATACTAATATAGCCCCATAAAATGGACATACGCACATGTTTAGCTTTACCTAGTAAAACAAACTCACGCCAACCCAATAGAGCTAATAATGTAATAAGAATATCATATACAGGTCCGCCTAATGTAATGGCCCCTAAGGCAATAATAAAACCTATAACAGCGGTTATAACACGTGTTTTTAACATTTTTTATTCCTCATCACGTAAGCCACCAAACCGGCGTTCTCGTTTTTGATATGCTGCAACAGCCTCTAATAATGTTTCCTTAGTGAAATCTGGCCAATGTAAATCAGTAAACCAGAATTCAGCGTAAGCTAGCTGCCACAATAAAAAGTTACTAATTCTAAAATCACTACTTGGACGAATTAACAAGTCTACATCGCTAAACTCTTTAGTGAAAAGTTGGGAACTAACATAGTCTTCTGTAATCTCGTCTGTAGTAATAGTTCCATCCACAACAGAATTTGTAATATCGCGGATAGTTCTTACTATTTCATCACGCCCCCCATAGTTTATTGCTAACTGTAAGGTAAGGCCTGTATTATTCTGAGTTAATAATTCGGCATCGCGAATAATCTTTTGAAGCTCATCTGAAAGAGCACCGATATATCCAATAAAGCGAATACGCACATTATGTTCATGCATATACTTAACATTATTATTTAAGTATTCTTTTATGAGAGCCATAAGTAAAGAAACTTCCTGTTCAGGACGCTTCCAGTTCTCTGTGGAGAAGCCATATACCGTAAGAGCTCTAATTCCAATCTCATCTGCAGCAATAACAATCTGCTTTAATACGTCGGCCCCTGCGCGGTGTCCCATTGATCGTGGCATGCCTCTTCGTTTTGCCCAACGACCATTGCCATCCATAATAATAGCAACATGTTTTGGTATCACATTACTATCAATAACAGGCGTATCAGATGGTTTACGGTTAAATAATTTCTTTAGCATAGTCTACCTCGATAGAATTTCCGAAGTCGCTGGCAATCATTGGTCTATACACTAGTATATGTAAACACTCATCAACCTTGGTAATACGTGCTACATAAAATCCTTTATCAGCAATATCAAAAAAGCGATTAAAGGATCCCCCAATCATTACCTTAAAAGGAATATGGGCAGCCTGCAAACGAGACTTTGCAAGCTGCCATGGCATTCCAATAAGGCTATTAGAATCTAACATTATACTTCTAATACATCCTTTTCTTTTACTGCTTTTAACTCATCAATCTGCTTAATTTTAGCATCTGTAAGTTTTTGAATTTGATCTAAACCGTCTTTAGCATCATCTTCAGTAATTGTTTTAGCTTTCTCTTCTTTTTTCAATGCATCATTTACATCACGACGAATATTTCGTACTGCAACTTTAGCATCTTCAGCTTTTTTATGAACAACTTTAACGATTTCTTTACGACGTTCCTCAGTCAATTGAGGAATAGTCAATCGGATTTGAGCACCATCATTACCTGGATTTAAACCAAGATCAGATTGTAAGATTGCTTTTTCAATAGCACCAATCATAGTTTTATCCCAAGGTGCAATAACAATCATACGCGGCTCAGGCACGGAGATATTTGCAACTTGGTTAATTGGAGATGGGCTACCATAATAGTCAACCATTACTTTGTCAAGCAATGCTACACTAGCACGGCCTGTACGAATAGATGCAAATTCATGTTTTAAAGCCTCAATAGACTTATTCATGCGTTCTTCTGCTTGTTGCAACAATTCTTTAATTTCCATTTGAATTATTCTCCTCGAACTATGGTACCAATCTCTTCACCTTTAGCGGCTTTTGTAATGTTACCAGGAATGTCCATGCTAAATACAATAATAGGGATATTATTATCTTTACATAAAGTTGTGGATGTTGCATCCATAACCTTTAATTCTTTTGTGATGATATCATTATATGTTAATTCATCAAATTTAACGGCATTAGGATTCGTTTTAGGATCAGAATCATATACACCGTCAGCAAACTTCTTCGCCATCAAAATTGCATCTGCTTCAATTTCAGCAGCGCGCAATGCAGCTGTTGTGTCTGTAGAGAAGTATGGTTTACCAAGACCTGCACCGAAGATAACGATACGTTTTTTCTCTAAGTGACGAATTGCACGACGACGAATATAAGGTTCTGCAATTTCTTGCATTTCGATAGCAGTTTGAACACGAGTGTCTACGCCTGCTTGTTCTAATGCATCTTGCAATGCTAAGGAGTTCATTACTGTTGCTAGCATACCCATATAGTCAGCTGTAGCACGATCCATACCTTGGTTACTACCAGCTAACCCTCTCCACAAGTTACCGCCACCAACAACAATTGCGATTTCTAAATCAGTGGATTTTGCTAAAGCAGCAATTTCTTTTGCAAATTCTTCAACAACATCAGGGTTAATACCAAAACCTTGTTCACCCGCTAATGCTTCACCACTCAACTTCAAAACAATACGTCTAAAGTTTCTCTTTGCCATGTGTTTACTCCTCTATTGCAAAATAAGAGAACACTGTACGGTGTTCTCTTATTATTTCTTAATTATTTACCAACAGATGCCATTACTTCAGCTACGAAGTCATCTTGGCGTTTTTCAATGCCTTCGCCCAAACCGTAGCGAACAAAACGACGTACGTTGATGTTTTCACCGATTTTTGCAATATTTTCATTAATGATGTCTGTAACAGTTTTGTCGCCATCTTTAATGAATACTTGTTCTAATAGGCAGTTTTCTTTATAGAATTTTTCAATACGACCAGCAACCATTTTTTCCAAAACAGCTTCAGGTTTTGGTTTACGGCCAGCTTTAACGTCTTCTTCAGCTTCTACTTTAGCTTGTTCCAACAATACTTGTTTTTCGTGTTCGATTACTTCAGCAGGAACTTCTTCACGGTTCAAGTATGTAGGGTTTACAGCTGCGATTTGCATAGCGATATCGCGTGCCAAGTTTTGGAAATCATCAGTTTTAGCAACGAAGTCAGTTTCGCAGTTAACTTCTACCAATACACCGATACGGCCACCAGCGTGAATGTAAGATTGTACTACACCTTCAGCTGCGATACGACCAGCTTTTTTAGCTGCAGCAGCCAAACCTTTTTCACGAAGAAGGTCAACCGCTTTTTCGATATTACCGTCAGTCTCAACCAATGCTTTTTTAGCGTCCATCATACCTGCGCCAGTCATGTCGCGCAATTCTTTTACCAAAGCAGCAGTAATTGCCATTATTTTGTTCCTCCTAGTACTAATTAAGGTAAGGATATAGTCCTTACCCTAATTATATATGTTATAGATTTATCTTTCAAATGCTAATCAGAAATGATTAAGTAGCTTAACAGAATTATTCTGCAGCTTCAGCACCGTCTAAAGATTCGCCTTGACGACCTTCAAGAACAGCGTCTGCCATTTTACCAGCCAACAATTTTACAGCGCGGATAGCGTCATCATTTGCTGGGATTGGGAATTCTACTTCATCAGGATCGCAGTTAGTGTCAACTGTTGCAACAACTGGAATACCCAATTTTTTAGCTTCTGCAATAGCGATTTTTTCTTTTTTAGGATCAACTACGAAAAGAGCACCTGGCATTTTAGGCATATCTTTGATACCGCCAAGATATTTTTCCAATTTTTCCATTTCATGACGAAGACCGATAACTTCTTTTTTAGGCAATACTTCGAAAGTACCATCTTCTGCCATAGCTTCCAATTGTTTTAAACGTTTAATACGAGTTTCAATTGTTTTGAAGTTAGTCAACATACCGCCCAACCAACGTTCGTTAACGAAGAACATGTTAGCACGGATAGCTTCTTCTTTAATAGCTTCTTGAGCTTGTTTTTTAGTACCTACGAACAAGATTACTTCGCCTTGGGAAGCAACTTCACGCAAGAAATTGTAAGCTTCTTCTACTTTTTTAACTGTTTTGGACAAGTCAATGATATAAATACCATTGCGTTCAGTGAAGATGAATTTCGCCATTTTAGGGTTCCATCTTCTAGTCTGATGACCAAAGTGTACACCAGCCTCTAATAATTGTTTCATTGATACTACTGCCATTGTGGCACCTCCTGTTAATTAACCTCCGCCGCTTCATCCTTCGGGTCACCCAAAATTAGGCACAGTACCGAAGTCCACTGACGTGCATATTTTTCATACTTAGTAATTTTAACAAAAAAATATTCTAAAAGCAAGTAAAGAGTCAGTAATTACAAAAGAATTACTGACTCTTTATATCATAGTATATATCTACAATACAAGACTTATGATGTTTACTCGAATCTAGATATATTTTATATTAGTTATTACGTATTGCTTCGATTATCTTCGCTCTATCAGGAGCCCCAAATACAGCAGATCCAGCAACTAACATAGTAGCACCTGCATCCTTAATTGGTATGCAAGTAATATCGTTAATACCACCATCAACCTCTATAACAGCATCATTATTACCAGCTGAATCCAATAAAAGTTTCGCTTGTTTTACTTTTTCTACAGCCCGTGGAATAAAGGATTGTCCTCCAAATCCTGGATTGACGGACATGATTAAAATCATATCCAAGTCTCCGGCCACATCTTCTAACATCGAAACTGGTGTCCCTGGGTTGAGCGCAACCCCTGCTTTCATACCAGCGGATTTAATCTGCTGTATCAATCGGTGCATATGAGGAACTGTTTCTTGATGAAAGGTAAAGTATTCAACACCAATTTTTGCATATTCTTCAACATAATCAGCCGGATTAGTGACCATCAAATGTACATCAAACGGCAATGCAGTATGTGGGCGGATAGCTTTTACAATAGGTGCACCAAATGTAAGATTAGGCACAAAGTGTCCATCCATGACATCTATATGAAGATAATCAGCACCAGCAAGTTCAATACTTTTAATTTCATCTCGCAATATTGAAAAATCTGCGGATAACATAGATGGAGCTATTTTAATCATTTTAAAACCTCTTTCTTTGGTTCTGTATATCTTTGCGGATAATCGTGTACGCATCATAGCGACTTTCAAAAATTTTATGATTTGCCAAAGCCTCCTTGATACCACAAATCGGTTCATGCTCATGATAACAAGGATTAAATTTACAAGCTTCTACATAGTCAGAAAATTCAGGAAATAGTGTAGGTAATCGTTCTAATGTAATATCAGTAAATTCAATAGAACTAAAGCCAGGTGTATCCATGATAAATGAATCAGCATTTAAACTAAACAATGAGGCATGACGTGTTGTATGCTTCCCACGTTTAATCTTATCGCTTATCTCACCCGTCTGGAATGCAAATTTTTCATCCACTGCGTTTAAGAGGCTACTTTTACCAACACCGGAAGGTCCTGCAAAAGCAGTAATCTTGTGTTGCAAATGATTGCGTAATTCATCAATACCGATATGATTTATGGCAGATGTAGTGATAACACGATATCCAATCGATTTGTACTTATCGATTAATGCATCTGTCGATGCATCACCTACATCGCACTTATTTATGCACAAAATGACTGGTATATCAGCATGTTCAATCATTACTAACATTTTATCGAGTAATAACTCATTAATGTCAGGATTATGAGAAGCAACAACAAGGATAACTTGGTCGATATTAGCGACAGCAGGACGTATCATTGAATTGTGACGTGGCAAGATAGTCTCAACGAATCCATCTTCTGAAAACTCTACACGATCACCTACAAGCAAACTATATTTCGACTTTTTAATACGTCCCCGCACCTTACATTCATGAATGGTTCCAAATTCATCTTGAATATAAAAGTAACCATTCATATTTTTAATTACAATACCTGTACTCATACGGCCTCTACAACGCAGTATCTTGAACTAATGCACCATTTAGGTACACCTGTATTCGAACATTGCCCACACCAGATACATTTTTTACGATACGGTCACCAGGTTTATTTGTATCATCGTATATAACGGAAGATCCATCATCATCCTTTACGACAATTTTGACTTCTTGATTCTTAGAACCAGACGGTACAGTTATATCTACAGTCCCTTTCGTTCTATTGGAAGAGCTTTGCTTAGAGTCGTCTTTTTTGGAAGAATCTCCCTTTAATTCAGTAGCTAAGTTTAAGCTACTACCTTCAGAAACCTCTTCACCAGCTTTTATACTTTGTTCTGTAACGATTGATTTATCATCTACTGAACCAGCAATCTGATTAACACCAATATTGTTAGAGCTCAATACTTGGCGAGCATCTTTCAAGGTCATACCAACGAGATCTGGCATTTTAACCTTCTTAGCTTGTGCTTTATTTACAACTAAATCAACAGTAGTGCCTTTGGATACCTTGGAATCACCAGAAGGACTTTGTGCAACTATAACATTATCAGGTTTTCCTTCAACAGATCCTTGTGTAATTTTACCCACAACTAAGCCTAAATCTTTAAGACGTTGACGTGCTTGATCTACAGTCAAACCAGAAAGATCAGGAACTGTAATATCACCAACACCTTTAGATACGACTAAATGTATAGTACGCTGTTCCTTAACTTTTTCCCCAGCACCAGGGCTTTGAGAAATAACTTGTCCTGCTGGAACATCTGTATTAGTTACCTCACTTGTCGATACTCGTAAGTGTTTATCTTCCAAAATATTTTTGGCCACAGAGACTTGTTTACCTACTACATTTGGTACATCAACAGTGGTATTACTCCAAAAATTACCATAACTCAAGAATGCACCTAAAAATGCAATCAAGAAAATAACGGCAGCACCAAGAACTATATATTTTTGTGGTATAGATGCAATCTTACTAAGCATAGATTTCTTTTTTTCCTCATTAGGCGTAGGATCATCGATATCACTGAAATCATCTAATGTATCTGGATCTACAGCCGGAATCATTTGTGTCGCAAAATCGTATGGTTCATGACGTTGTGTTTTTCCCATCGTAAAGCCTTGAGATAAACGTAAGTCCCCCATCATTTCAGATATGGAATCAAATCGATCAGCAGGATTTTTAGCTAATGCTTTCATCACAACCGCTTCTAACAATGGTGGTATCGAAGGATTATATCTTGTAGGTGGAATGACCTTTTCTCGTACATGTTTTAATGCTACTGCAATTGGTGTTTCCCCTTCAAAAGGAACCTTGCCAGTTAACATTTCATATAAAACGACACCTAAGGAATAAATATCTGTATTTCCATCGACAGGTTTTCCACTAGCTTGTTCTGGTGAAAGATAATGAGCAGACCCCATTATAGAATTTGTGTACATAACAGTGTTAGTGGTATTCATAGCACGTGCAATACCAAAATCAGTCACCTTTACACGACCTGTATTTGTAATAATTACATTATGTGGTTTGATATCGCAATGAACAATTCCCATTGCATGGGCATGTTCTAAGCCCTCACCGATAGCAATAGTAATCTTAACTGCTTCGTCAATGGATAATCGATGATGACGGGTAATATATTCTTTAAGTGTTTCTCCGTCTACATATTCCATAATGATATAATGCATGCCTTGATCATAGCCTACATCATACATATTCACGATATTAGGATGATTTAACTTGCCTGCAGCCTGCGCTTCTCGTTTAAATCGACTTACAAATTCATCGTCACTAGCAAAGTTTGAATGTAAAATTTTTATGGCTACTGGACGGCCTAATAAAGTATCTTCACCTTTATATACGTCGGCCATTCCGCCAACACCAATCTTGGTCAGGATACGATAGCGATTATCCAGCAATGTATCTTTAATCTTCATAATATTTATAACTCTCCATATCTAGATTAGATAGTTCCTACTATAATGGTAACATTATCACCGGCACCAGCATCATATACATCAGCAATCAATGTATTTAATACCTCTGTATTATCATCAATATGATGTAATACTTCTCGTATTCTTTCATCGCTAATATACCCAGATAATCCATCTGTGCATAATAGAATTCGATCACCGGATTTTACAGGTAGTGTACCACTATCGACATGTAAATCTTCTTCAACACCGACGGCTCTAGTTAATAAATTACGTTGCGGGTGTACAATCATCTCTTCTTTTGTAATTTCACCAGCATCTAATAACTGTTGAACCATAGAGTGATCCGTGGTAATTTGCGTCAATTCATCATTTCTATAAATATAGAGTCTACTGTCGCCGACACTAGCCCAAAGTAGATTATCATCTACCTTAGCAACCACAACAGCAGTAGTTCCCATTCCACTAAGCCGTTCCTCTCGTGCCACACGATTAACTATGCGTGTATTCGCATGTAATATAGCATCAACTAAGGACGTTTCATTAATGGTAGGAGTAGATTGTAAATATTCTTTTATTTCATCAACAGCATAGGTGCTGGCGATTTCTCCGCCTCTATAGCCTCCCATGCCATCAGTAACAGCACAAATATTATCACTAATAAAAAAGCGATCTTCATTCTGTTTTCTGACTAATCCAATTTTACTTAAACCTACGATATTATTCATGAATCTCCTCTTTCCGACCGTGGGCTACTTTTAATTGTCCACATGCGGCTTGAATAGCATCGCCCATTTCTTTACGAATTGTAACAGAAACACCATAAGAAGCGACAATATCCTTAAATATGTTCATATGTTTACTAGAAGGTTTATACAAATTAATATGTTCATTCCCATTTACAGGAATAAGATTGACATGACAATTAGGAAATGCCTTGCCAATGTTTCCTAACTCATGAGCTTCCTCTAACGATACATTAATTGAATCTATTAAAATATATTCAAATGTTATACGTCGCTGTGTTTTTTCATAATAATATTTTACAGCATCTAAAACCTCGTCTAATTTGTATCGAGATCCAACAGGCATAATCTTACGACGTGTTTCATCTGTTGTAGCATGTAAAGATAACGCTAATGTAATCGGAAGATCCTCATCTGCCAATTTATAAATATTAGGAACCCAACCACAGGTAGAAATAGTCATTTTTCTATAACTAATATCAAATGTCATAGGGTCGTGAATAAGTTTTAACGCCTGCAATACATTGTCATAATTTTGTAATGGTTCACCAGCGCCCATGACAACTAAAGAGTGAATATCTTCTTGTTTTAAAGCACTAAAGAGAACAACTTGACCTACAATTTCAGGAACCGATAAGTCTCTAAACAATCCCCCCTGTGTAGATGCGCAAAAAACACAGCCCATAGCACATCCAACTTGGGAGGAAACACATACAGAGTTACCATAATGTTGCTCCATTAGAACGGCTTCAATTCTACTGTGATCAGCAAGTTCCAATAATAATTTCTGTGTTTTTCCGTCGGGTGATACAGATTGAGTAATCACTTTAGGAATCGATACTATGCAATTAGAATCCAACCAATCTCTCAAGGTCTTAGGGAATTGTGTCATATCTTGAAATACAAAAATATGACGATGATATATGTAATCAATCAATTGTTTCGCACGAAATTTTTGAATTTTATGTTCCTCAAATAACGCTTGCAATTCAACTAACGATTTACCCAACAATTCAATCATGAGTGCTCCCATTCAAAGCTAACAACTTAGTTAAGAAATACGTTGCATTTTAACCATAAAGAAACCATCCATATCATCTGTTGGTGGATATGTTGTAATCATACCACTATTTGACTTAAGTGGGAAATCATCCGCCACAGGAATAATAGAAAACTCCTTATGTTTCTGTAAAAATGATTCAACTACCTCTTCGTTTTCCTTGTAGTTTAATGTACAAGTGGAATATATTAAATAGCCTTTTTCCTTAACTGTCATAGCAGCGCGTTCTAAAATGGCTAACTGTAAAGATGGTAATTCTGAAAGTATCGATTCCTGTTTTCGCCAACGCATATCTAGTTTCTTTTGAAGAATACCTAACCCAGAGCAAGGTGCATCTACGAGCACACGATCAAAATACGAATTCCATGAATCTGGTAATTTTGTAGCATCCTGTACTTTTGTATGCACAATAGAAGCACCCAATCGTTCAGCATTTGAATTCATAAGTTCAATCTTATGTTCATGTATATCACAACTCATTAATGAACCTACATTATCCATTAAAGCAGCCATGTACATGGATTTACCACCTGGAGCAGCACAGCAATCTAATATACGCTCACCAGGTTGCGGATTTACGAGACGTGCTACTAGCATAGATGCCTTATCCATAAATGTAATATAACCTTTTATAAATGCCTCAGATTTTTCAAGGCTACCACGATGGCTATTAATATAAATAATATCCTCGTAATTAGAATCCTGTGTAACAGCCCATCCTTGTTCATTTAACATAGTTAAACATTGTGGAATATCAATAAGAATCGTGTTAATACGTGCCGTCAATTTAGGCTGTTCATTAAACCATGCACATAAATCTTCTGTTTTGTCACGACCAAACTCACTTATCCATAAATTGATAAGCCAAAGAGGAATATTGTAAATAAAAGAAATAGCTTCTATATCATTAGCTGCTAAGTCTTCAATACCAATACTATCTTGTTCTCGTATAACGGATCTCAATATGGCATTTACGAAGCCAGATAGACCTCGTGTTAATTTCTTCGCTAATTTAACTGATTCATTAACTGCTGCACTTTCCGGTACCTTATCCATATAGATAATCTGATATATACCTAGTCGTAAAATTTCTACGACCATAGAGGACAATTTTTTTATAGGACGTTTGGCAAAATGTACGATAATAGCATCTAAATAATTGCGTCTACGCACCACACCGTATACAAGTTCTGTAAAGAAGCGTCTGTCTAAGTCAGATAAATTATATTTTGAAATATAGTCCTGTAAAACAATATTAGCATAGGCACCCTTACGATTGATATCAGATAATGCCTTTACAGCCAATAATCGTATATTCTGTTTTTGTCCGTTTTTAGCAATTTCGTTCATAGTCATCCTTATCAATCAGTAACTCTACAGCATCTCGTACCTTGTTAATATCAACAGTCGTATTACAACAAGGTCCATTAGGGCGTTCATTTAATACTCCGATAACAGGAATAGGAAATACATCAGCCATACCACTTGCAAGATCTCGTTCACAAGCTATAGCAATAATCGCTTTAGGTTTTGCTTCTTTAACCTTCATACGTGCCAATGTACCACCAGTGACAACTATAAATTGACAACCATATTCCTTTGCGATTTTCAATAACCCTCCTACCTGACAGCGACCACATTGCTTACAGTTGTATACATCATGTGTCACCTTATGAATACAGGTGTTCTCTTGAAGACAATGAGGTGTTAATAGAAGGATACGTTCAGGAGGTACTTTATATAAATTCATAACCACTAGATGATTAATTAAATCAATCATAGCTTGACGTAATTCATCTTTTTGTATGCCTATGAAAGTCTTTCCTAGCCCTAATGATAATGGGAAAAGTAAATAAATAAATCGATTAGCTATTCGTAAAACTATAGGATGAATATATCTAAAACCTAGAGAAGCAATAGCTAGAACAAACCAAAGTCCCCAAATACCTAATATTAAGAGTCCACCTATACTTTCACTAATAAAAGCTAAGTTGTATGATATTCTTTCTAATCCTGGCCAAACTATATACATTGAAAAGCCGATGATTATTGAAATGAATAAACAAGATAGAGCCGATAATTTTAAATATAATGGGTATCTTTTGTAATATATATTACACTTCGTCAAATGCAATACCACCTTTAATTTGGTGACCATTAATAAAATCTTGGGCACTAATACGCTTTTTATTTTCTGGTTGTACCTCTGTAAGGAGAATAAAACCTTGATCACCAGTCGACACAACAAGTCCCTTTGCTGTATGCACTATAGTACCAGGAGGTGCAAATTCTACAGGAATCTCATTGTTATTTACAAAAATTGTGGTCATATTATTGTTTACAGATATAATCTCAACCATTTGAGCAGACCATATCTTTAACCGCTTTCCCTGTAAAAAGGAATAACAACCAGGTGCTGGATTTAAACCACGAATCAAGTTGACAATCTTATGTGCCGGTTGATGCCAATCAATAAGCCCCATTTCTTTTGTAATCTTAGAAGTATGGCTTGCTAAAGCGTCATCTTGAGGAGTGGCTGTAATTTCACCTTTCACCCATTTATCTAATACAGGAGAAATAGTGCGAGCCCCTAATTCAGCAATGCGCTCAAATAAAGCGCCTGTTGTTTCGTTTGGAAGTATATCAATTTCTGCAATATCGATAATATCTCCTGTATCTAAACCATCATCCATATGCATAATGGTAACCCCTGTTTTAGTATCACCATTTAAAATAGCATAATGGATAGGTGCTGCCCCCCTATATTTTGGCAATATAGATGCATGGATATTAATACATCCATATTTAGGCAAACGAATAAGCCATGGTGGTAAAATCTTACCGTAAGCAATTACGACGATAACGTCTGGTGCAAGATCAATCAATTCCTTTTGAACAGCATCATCACGTAATGTTATAGGTTGATACACGGGCAAATCCAAAGATAACGCAGCTTCTTTAACTGGTGGCATTTGAATCTGCTTGCCACGTCCCTTTTGTTTATCGGGTTGGCAATATACACCTACTATAGAGTGACCAGCCTCAACTAATGCGCGTAATGTAGGAACAGAAAAATCTGGCGTGCCCATAAATACTATGCGTAATGGATTATTGTTAGACAATTTCCTTTTCCTCCGGATGATCTGCAATACGGCGTAAGTTTGTAGCTTTTTCAATAAATAAATGACCTTCTAAATGATCTATTTCATGTTGAAAAATTCTAGCCAAAAAACCTTCAGCTTTAATCATAACTTTTTTATTATGTGGGTCGATACCTTTTACGGTAACCTTTTCAAAACGTTCCACATCTCCGAAATAACCTGGTACACTTAAACAGCCTTCTAGCCCAATTTGGCTTCCTTCACCATGAATAATTTCAGGGTTGATAAGCGCTATTAATCCACTACCAGCATGATCATCAACAACTATAATACGTTTGGATACATTTACCTGCGGTGCTGCCAATCCAACACCTTCCGTTTTATACATTGTGTCGGCCATATCTTCTATTAAAGCACGCATTTTTTTATTTACATGTTCTACAGGTTCTGCAACCTCTTTTAATATGGGATGTCCCGCTTTTACTACTTCAAGTACTGCCATATACTCCTCTTATCAAATAGGGTCTACATCGATAAGTAGACCTTCTTGTGTAAAAATCCAAGAATTATATATATAATCTTTTACGGCATCTAAATTTTCTCCGCGAATCATAATCGATAAACGATACATATCGCGAATCTTTTTAATGCCTGCTTCATAAGGACCATTAACATCAATCGATTGTGATTTAAAATTTGTTTCCAAATCATCTACAATTTTTTGAGCAATCGATTCAGCCATTTCTTCCTTCCCATGTCTTATAACCATATAAATCATTTCGCGAAATGGTGGATACCCTAAGTCCTTACGATTTACTATTTCTTCATTGTAAAAGCCCAAATAATCATGAGCCTTACTCTTTATTATAGCATAATTTAAAGGATTATATGTTTGTATAACAACACTGCCAACCTTGTCACCACGACCCGCTCTTCCTGATGTTTGCGTTAGTAGATCAAATGCACGTTCAGATGCTGAATAAACAGGTATATTTAAGACAGAATCAGCCGTCAATATACCTACAGCTGTTACATCCTTAAAATCATGCCCTTTAGAAACCATTTGGGTCCCTAATAAAATATCATATTTATGGTTACCAAAATCTTGAAGAATTTCTTCGCCCATATCTTTATGCTTAGTTACATCTTGATCTAAACGCGCAATACGAGCGCCTTTAAAATATCGGCGTAATTCTTCTTCAACTTTTTGTGTGCCAGAGCCAAAGAATTTAATTCTTTTACTATGACATTTAGGGCATACTGAAGGAATTGGTTCATGGTGCTCACAATAGTGACACCGCAACTCTTCACCGGCTTGATGGTACACCATAGCAACCTCACAATGAGGACACATAATCGTTTCACCACAATCACGACACATGACAAATGTGCTGTAGCCACGACGATTTAAAAGAATAATCATCTGATTTCCATCCGCTAATGTACGCTCAATAAGATGTGTCATAGCATCGGAGAACACCGAGTAGTTGCCACGAATCATTTCTTCTTTCATATCTACAATTTGAACATGTGGCATCGGTTGATCAAAGATACGGGTTGGCAACTCTAACAGCTTATATTGTCCTTGTAAAGCCTTGTAATACGATGTAATGGCAGGTGTAGCAGAGCCTAAAATAACAGGACAATCATGAGCCATACCTCTCCATAATGCGACATTTTTTGCATTATAACGAATCATATCTTCCTGTTTATAAGATGTATCATGTTCTTCATCTAATACAATAAGCCCAATATCTTCAGCAGGCGCGAAAACGGCAGAACGAGCGCCAATAATGATATGGCTATCCTTCCTTCGTATACGTTCCCAGTTATTATTTCGCTCACTAATGGTTAGTTTACTATGGAAAACAACAACTTCATCACCAAAGGTAGAAACAAAACGACGAACAATCTGATCGGTTAATATAATTTCAGGAACCAGAATAATGGCGGTTTTACCTTTTCCTATACAACGAGCAGCAGCTTTTAAATAAATTTGTGTTTTACCACTACCAGTTACACCATGCAAAAGGAATGTATTATACGATTCAAGGTCCATCATCTGCTTAATCGGTTCATATACAATTTGTTGTGCTTCAGTTAACGGAATTGTTTCTTCGCCACTCAGCAATTCGGTAAAAGAAGTTTTTGTATCTTTAAAGCGTTCTTCAATATGAATGCCATGCTCTTCACCGACCTGTTTAATAACCATATAAGAATAGCCTTTGGCTCTTAATAAAGATTTAGGAGCCCCACCTACCTCGATGAGATAGTTAGCCAACTCACGTTGCTTGCGCTTCTTAGGACTTAATTGATCAATCTTAAACTCTGGCGTTACAACGAGCCATTCTTCTTTTGGTGCATCGTAAGATTTTAATGTTTTATGCACAGTAAAAAGACGTAAAGCATCTCCAAAGGAACACAAAAAATAACGACTAATTTTCTGTGCCGTATCCATCATTTCCCGAGTAAACCAAGGATCACTATCAAGAATATCTATTATAGAACGCAAAGTAAATGTTGGTTTCTCTAATAGTTCTTCATACCCAATAACGATGCCCTCTTCACGACTACCACCTAAGGGAACTAATACACGAGTCCCTGCTTTCACATCACCAAATTTCTCTGGTAACAAATAGCTTAACGGTTTATGTAATTGTTTGGCAGGTCTATTAATAATAATACTTGCTACGCGCATTAGTTCACCTCCTCTAATCTAATTATTATAACATATCCTAGAGGAGATAAAAAAAGACTTAGTAGACAAGTCTACTAAGTCTTTACTATTATAAGCCAGCTTCGTGACGTAAAATATCAGCTTTATCAGTACGTTCCCATGGAAGATCAACATCAGTTCTACCAAAGTGACCATACGCAGCCGTCTTACGATAATGAGGCTTTAATAAATCAAGCATTTCAATGATACCTGCTGGGCGCAAGTCGAAATGTTTGCTTACTAATTCTTGAATTTTTTCTTCTGCAATCTTAGCAGTACCAAATGTATCAACTAAAATAGATACAGGTTTTGCAACACCAATAGCATACGCTACTTGTACTTCGCATTTATCTGCGAGACCTGCAGCTACAACATTTTTAGCTACATAACGAGCTGCATATGCTGCGGAACGGTCAACCTTGGAAGGATCCTTACCAGAGAAAGCACCGCCACCATGACGAGCCATACCACCATACGTATCAACGATGATTTTACGACCTGTTAAACCAGCATCACCATGAGGACCGCCGATAACGAAACGACCTGTAGGATTAATGAAGAATTTAGTGTTTGCATCGATGAATTCTGCAGGAAGTGCTGCATCGATAACATAGCGTTTCAAATCATTTTTAATTTGCTCTTGTGTTACTTCTGGGCTATGTTGCGTAGAAATAACGATTGTATCAATACGTTTAGGTTGATTGTCAACATATTCTACAGTAACTTGTGTTTTACCATCTGGACGAAGATATGTTAATGTGCCATTCTTACGAACTTCTGCTAAACGACGGGATAAACGATGTGCTAAAGAAATTGGCATAGGCATATATTCAGGTGTTTCGTTTGTTGCGTAACCAAACATCATGCCTTGGTCACCAGCGCCAATTTTATCATTGATTTCGCTATTACCATCTTTAGATTCTAATGCTTCGTCTACACCCATAGCGATATCTGCAGATTGTTCATCAATAGATACTAACACACCACAAGTATCACAATCGAAACCATATTTTGCACGAGTATAACCAATTTCTCGAATTGTATCACGTACTACACGAGGAATATCAACATATGTGCTTGTAGAGATTTCCCCTACGACATGGACTAAACCTGTAGTCACAAGTGTTTCACAAGCTACACGAGCCTTTGGATCTTTTTCAATAATCGCATCCAAAACAGCATCAGAAATTTGGTCAGCTATTTTATCTGGATGGCCTTCCGTAACGGATTCAGAAGTAAAAAACATATGTTTTTCTGCCATTTTTGCCTCCTATAATAAAAAAATCCCTCATGGTCTCTCATGAGGGAGACCCATCTATCAGTCCATGACTGTTGGAATTAGCACCTTCTTTTAAAAAGGGTTGCTGTAGCTTCAACGGGCCTTTCCCTCCACTACTCTTGATGAGTTAAATTATGATATAAATTGTATACCATTTTTGTAGAAAAATCAAGTTAATTCACTTTATGATAACAGGCGCTGGTATATATCTAATCACATTGCCTAGTTTAGCTATGATCATCAATAATAGCAGTATATATACCAGCTTGCGGTGTAACTCCACTAGCTATAGCAAACGCCATAGCCAATGGTAATGCGACTACACCCACAACGACAACATTACATAAGCTATTTTACAGCTAACAATTCAATAACTTCTCCAATAATGTATCTAGCTAATTCTGATTTTTGCATATTTGGCATTATTTTAGGCTCTTTATTAGGATATAAAAAATAGCCTTCATTCGTATCTACATTAAACCCAGCATTTGATTTGCTTACATCATTAGCTACTAACATATCAAGGTTTTTGCGACGTACTTTATCCATGCCGTAATCTACAACATGTTCTGTTTCTGCAGCAAAACCAACCAGTAATTGATGGGTTTTATGCTCTCCCAGTTCTTTAAGTATATCTGGATTCTTTACGAGCTCTAAAGTCATAAATTCCATTTTTTTGATTTTTTGAGGCGCTTTATTAGCCACCCTAAAATCTGAAACAGCAGCAGCCATTATAACCACATCTGTTGATTCGTAATAGGAATTAACAGCCTCCTGCATAGATTCCGCAGAATCTACAGGCACATATGCAACACCTTTAGGAATTTCTAATGATGTAGGGGCACTCACTAGAATTACGCGAGCCTTTTCCTTAACAGCAGCAGCCGCAATAGCATATCCCATCTTTCCACTAGATCTGTTACCTATATATCTAACAGGGTCAATATTTTCTTGTGTTCCACCAGCTGTAACAAGAATAGTCTTACCAACTAATTTACCAGTCCCATTTAGAGAATGTAATTCTTCTGTCAACCAATTAACAATCTCTTCTGGTGCTGGTAGTCTACCCACACCTGTTACGCCACAAGCTAGCCAACCAGCATCGGGTTGCATAATATGGTATCCCAAAGATGATAAATCCTTTAAATTTCTCTGTACAATAGGATTATTGAACATCTCTGTATTCATAGCAGGACATAAAAATTTAGGTGCTGGCGTTGCCATAATTGTTGTAGTGAGCATATCATCGGCAATACCAGCTCGTATTTTACCAATTACATTAGCTGTAGCTGGTACCACAATATAGGCATCAGCCCAGGTTGCAAGAGCAATATGTTCTACATTCCAATCGTGGATTTCTTCCCACATATCAACAGCTACAGGATGACCACTAATTTCACCAAATGTCATAGGTGTCGCAATATGAGTAGCATTTTTCGTCATTACTACTTTGACCTCTGCCCCAGCTTTTCGCAAACGACTTACCACTTCAATTGCTTTATATGCAGCAATACCTGCTGAAACACCTACGATAATATGTTTCCCTTTCATAATTCTCCTTTTAAAAATTCCTTGTACAAAATGTACAAGGAATTTTGAGTAAAATTATTTAATACCTTCTTTAGTGCGTTTATATGTTACTTCACCTTCAGCAATCTCATAGAATGCTAAAGATACAGGTTTATCTGTATTATGAATATCTGTAGCAAGACATTCTTCACCATCGGTCAACTCGCGAGCGCGTTTAGCTGCTAGCGTTACCAATGTATATTTACTATCTACACGTTTTTCCAATGCTTTCAATGGAGGTTTTACCATCATACTATCACTTCTCCTTAGACTCTTGATATTGCTTATAAATATATTGAATTTGCTCTTTATTACGACTGATTTTACAAGCTTCAGCACGCAATATAGAAGCAACCTTTAAAGACGCATCCTCTAAATCATCATTGACCACAATATAATCATAACGATGAGCTAATGCTAACTCAGAACATGCCAATGATAAACGCTTATCGATAACCTCTTTTGCATCAGTTCCTCGATTATGAAGACGTTCAGATAGTTCGGTTAAAGACGGTGGCACAATATAAATAAATACGGCATCACTAAATCGCTCTTTAACTTGCATAGCACCTTGAATATCGATTTCAAGAAGTACACTCTTCCCTTCATCCAACAAATTCATCACATGTTGTTTTGGGGTGCCATAATAATTATCATATACCTTAGCATACTCTAAAAATGCATCTTCTGACAATAATGATTCAAATTCTTCTTTTGTGCGGAAGAAATAATTAATTCCTTCCTTTTCTCCAACCCGCGGTTCACGTGTGGTCATAGATACAGAATATACAAGATTAGGCATTTCACCTCGTATATTAGAACAAATCGTTCCCTTGCCTGCACCAGATGGGCCGGAGATAACAATTAATAAACCTCGATCTGCCATATTAACTCCTAAGCTTCTACAGTATCTTCATCGACTTCGTGTTGCACAATACGATGTGCCACCGTTTCAGGTTGAATAGCTGACAAAACGATTTGCCCACTATCCATAACGAGCACAGCCCGAGTTTTACGTCCATAGGTTGCATCTATGAGGAGACTTTTATCTCTTGCATCTTGAACCATGCGTTTAATAGGTGCAGATTCAGGACTAATAATAGCGATAACGCGATTAGCAGAAACCATATTACCAAAACCAATGTTTAGTAATTGGATACTCATAAATAGACCTCCTTACTCAATATTCTGTACTTGTTCTCTAACTTTTTCTAATTCACATTTTAATTGTACCACATAGTCTGTCAGTGTTATATCCATCGCTTTTGAGCCAATCGTATTAACCTCACGATTCATCTCTTGAATGATAAAATCTAACTTACGACCAATCGGTTCATCCATCTTAAGTGTATTTGTTAATTGTACCACATGAGACCTAAATCGGACAATCTCTTCCGTAATATCAGTTTTGTCAGCCATAATAGCAACTTCTTGTAGTAAACGATCTTCATTGGCAGTAATGTCAAGACCTTCCACATAGTCCATCATTTTAGTTCGCAAATTTTCTTTATAAGCAATAACAGCATCGGCTTTATGACTGTTAATGTCTTCTATAATATTTGTCATTTGTGAAAGCCGGTGTAACAAATCTTGTTGAATATGAATCCCCTCAGATTGTCGCATACTGACTAATGCATTAAGTGCATTAGTTGTAGTATCAGTAACTAAAGACTTAAGTACATCTTCTGTAACTTCAGAATCTTGGATTTGTACCCAATCATTGGATATGGCCATCACTGCCGATAAAGGTACCTCTTGAGGCTCCCTATAAAATCCTTCTGATACCAGTAAGTCTTGAATTTGATGTTTTAAAGAACTATTTATTATGAACTGTTTTTCTCTATCCGCTACATCCTGCAATGTTACAAACACATCAACTTTGCCTCGATGTATGGTTTTTTGTATACATTTACGGATACTATGCTCTACAGAATTAACTTGTTTAGGACTTCGTATGTTGAGATCTAAAAATCTAGAATTAACAGATTTAATTTCTATGATACATTGTAAACCATCTACAATTTGAGTTGCTCGCCCAAATCCCGTCATGCTATTCATGGAAGAACCTCCTTTTTATATATTGTATCACGAATTTTAAAGATATCTATTAATTATCTATGTTATACTAAACTATACATTGTGAGTTACCAAATGAAAGGATCACCATGAATTTAGACGGATTAACCATGTCTGTATTGGCAAGAGAATTAAATGAAAGCCTACAGAGTGGACAAATACAAAAACTTTATCAAGTAGATAAACACTCATTACTTTTTAAAGTACGTAATGCTAATCAAGACGTAAATCTGATGATAACTGTAGGTGCCAATCCCGCAATATATATATGTAAACCTATCCAAGATTTACCCAAAGAACCTAGTTCATTATGTATGTTTCTACGCAAACATATAGAGGGCAGTCGTATTACATCTGTAGAACAAATTAACGGGGATCGTATCCTCTGTATCCATATTGATAAGCTTGAAATGGATGGTTCCATCACCTCAACATCGATATATATTGAACTTATGGGGAAATATTCTAACTGTATCTTTGTGCAAAATGATATCATTTTAGAATCTATTATTCATGTATCACCAATAATGAACAGAGAACGTTCAGTAGGTCCTAAGATGGCATATGAATTACCTGTCTCTTATACACATCTCCGAGCCCACGAGACCAGAGAGGATCTCGTATGCCGTCTTCTGCTTGAAAAAA
>USAV01000002.1 GCA_900552715.1 uncultured Veillonella sp. | reverse complement strand
ATTGCCGATAAATGCGGTTTAACCCCTGATGATATTGAACAATATGGTCATTATAAAGCGAAGATTTCTTTTGATGCTATTCGTCGCTTAGAAGATAAGACAGATGGTAAATTGGTATTAGTTACGGCTATTACACCGACGCCAGCAGGTGAAGGGAAGTCTACAACGAGCATTGGTCTTGTACAAGGCTTACAAAAAATTGGCAAAAATGCTATTGCCACATTGCGTGAGCCATCCTTAGGTCCTGTATTTGGCATTAAGGGTGGTGCAGCAGGGGGTGGTTACGCTCAAGTTGTACCAATGGATGATATTAACCTTCATTTTACAGGTGATATGCACGCTATTACAGCAGCTAATAATTTATTGTCCGCTATGATTGACAATCACATCCATCAAGGCAATGAATTGCAAATCGATTTGCGTCAATTATCTTGGACTCGTGTTTTAGATATGAATGACCGTGCCCTTCGTAATGTTACCGTAGCACTTGGCGGTAAAGTGTGTGGTTTCCCTCGCGAAGATCACTTCATGATTACTGTTGCTTCTGAAATCATGGCTATTCTTTGCTTGGCTAAAGATTTAGAAGATTTGAAAGAACGCTTTGGTCGTATCGTTATCGGCTGTAATTTAGCAGGTGAGCCTGTTTATGTTCATCAGCTAGGTTGCCAAGGTGCGATGGCCCTTCTTATGAAAGATGCTATAAAGCCGAATTTAGTACAAACATTAGAACATACACCAGCTATCGTTCACGGTGGTCCATTTGCTAATATCGCTCATGGTTGTAACTCCATCGTAGCTACAAAGCTTGGTCTTAAATTAGGCGATATCGTAGTTACTGAAGCTGGTTTCGGTGCTGACTTAGGGGCTGAAAAGTTCCTTGATATCAAATGTCGTTACGGTAATATTTTCCCTGATACAATTGTAATCGTTGCTACATTGCGTGCTCTTAAAATGCATGGTGGTGTGCCTAAACAAGAACTTAGCACTGAAAATGTTGAAGCTGTTACAAAAGGTTTCAGCAATTTGCAAAAAGCCATCGAAAATATGCGTTACTTCAATGTGCCTGTATTGGTAGCAATTAATAAATTTGCTACCGATACCGATGCAGAGATTGCTGAATTGACTCGTCTCTGTGATGACTTTGGTGTACCTGTAGAGCTCAATGAATGTTGGGAAAAAGGCGGCGAAGGCGGCATTGATATGGCGAAAAAGGTCGTAGAATTGCTTGAAGATTCTAAACCAACACCTAAATTCGTATATGATTTAGAAGATAGCTTAGAAGAAAAGGTAAATAAAATCGTTAAAACCATTTATGGTGGCGATGGCGTTATCTTTACAGATAAAGCTAAAAAGCAAATTAAACAATTAGCTGATTGGGGTCTTGATCGTTTACCTGTATGTATGGCAAAAACACAATACTCCTTATCTGATAATCCAGCTTTATTAGGGGCACCGAAAGGATTTACTATTACCGTATCCGATATTCGCGTTGCTAATGGAGCAGGCTTTATCGTATGCCGTACCGGTGATGTAATGGTTATGCCTGGCCTTCCTAAACGTCCTGCCGCTCTTAATATGGATATCGAAGCAGATGGTACGATTAAAGGTTTATTCTAATATAAATTCCTTGTAGTACACATTTTCTTAACTACCCATAGGTAGTGTCTGCTTTCACTAGTTTATATAGTGTGTTACCTGTATATTTTTATAGAAATGACAAAGCGATAACAAGGATAGCTTGTTATCGCTTTTACATGAGGTCTTGTTATGAATTTAGTAGAACAACGTGTTGTAGATTTTGTAGCAGCTACTGCATCTAAAGAACCAACTCCAGGTGGTGGAGCCATTGCGGCCTTAACGGCTGCAACGGGGGCAGCATTAGCTGAAATGGTGGCGAATTTAACCTTTGGTAAAAAGGGATATGAAGATGTTCAATCTGACATGAAAGATCTTCAAGCTAAAGCGGAATCTATTCGTAATCGCATGCTCGAATTATCTCAAGCTGATGCAGATGTATTTAATATCTTTATGAATGCCTTAGGTTTGCCAAAGAATACAGATGAAGAAAAGGCTAAACGTACTGCCGCTATTCAACAAGCTTATAAAGATGCTGCAATGGTTCCCTTTGAAATCGGCGAGTTAGCCTATCAAATCTTTGATTTAGCAGAGCTAGCATCTAAAAAAGGTAATCAAAATCTTATTACTGATGGTATTATTGCTGCAATCAATGCTCGAGCTGCAGTAAAGGCAGCATTCCTAAACGTACGTATTAATTTATCAGGTATTAAAGACGAAGCATTTGTAGTTGATATAACTACAAAAATGAATGCTATTGAAACAGGTTTAGATGATAAAGAAGCGGCAATTATAGCGTTATATGTATAGCCAGCTCAAAATAGCAGTTTAAAACAGCAGATTAAAATAACAAGATATACGACTGTATATACTAATCAATAATACCGTGGATGATTTCGAACGATTAAGGTTTTTAAAAATTTAATGTTCGGAAAAATATCGAAAGAGAACTTATTATTTCTTTTAAAAATAATGAGTTCTCTTTTTTCTATTGTTAAAATCCGAACGATAGTGTAAAATAAATGGGTGTTATTTCGAGGTTTGATGTAGGAGACATTATGACAGATCAAAAACAAATGAATACGGTCGATAGTATGTTGCCAATACCACAGCTCTTTGCCTTTGGTTTACAACACGTACTGGCCATGTATGCAGGTGCCGTTGCTGTACCTATTATTGTGGCACAGGCCATGAATTTACCTATGGAAGATTTGATTCGATTAATTACAGCGGACTTATTTACCTGCGGTATTGCCACATTAATCCAAACATTAGGTTTTGGTAAAATTGGTGGACGTATTCCTATGATCCAAGGTGTTACCTTTGCTTCTGTTGGACCTATGGCCATGATTGGTGCTCAGCATGGTATGACTGCTATTTATGGTGCTATTATCATAGCCGGTTTATTTACCTTCTTGATAGCTCCATTCTTTAGTCGTCTTATTCGCTTATTCCCACCTGTAGTTACAGGTACAATTATTACCATTATCGGTATTAACTTGATGCCAGTTGCTATTAATTGGATGGGCGGCGGTATAGGTAATCCTCAATTTGGTAGTTTTACTAATATTGGACTAGGGTTTATTACCTTTTTAATTGTCATATTTGTTTATAAATTTGCCAAAGGATTCTTTAGTAATCTTTCTGTACTAATTGGTTTGATTGCAGGTACAGCGATTGCGTTTGCCATGGGCGTTACAAACTTTGATGAAGTTGGTCGTTCCCACTGGATTGCGTTTGTTGAGCCTTTCTATTTCGGGTTACCAACCTTTGATTGGGCGTCTGTACTTTCCATGATTATCGTAATGCTCGTAGTTATGGTAGAAACAACTGGTGATAGTATCGCTATTGGTGAAATCGTAGATAAGCCAATTGGTCGTAAAGAACTTGCTTCTATTATTCGTGCTGATGGGGTATCTACAATTATTGGTGGTATTCTTAATAGCTTCCCTTACACAGCATTCGCTCAAAATGTTGGTCTTATTGCCGTAACAGGTGTTAAGAGTCGCTTTGTTGTAGCTGCATCTGGTGTAATCTTAATTTTATTGGGGTTATTCCCTAAATTAGCGGCTATCGTAGCTAGCATTCCGAATGCCGTGTTGGGCGGTGCTGGTATTGCCATGTTCGGTATGATCGTTGCTAGTGGTATTCGTTCCTTAGGAAAGGTTAGCTTTGAAGGCAACCATAATTTAATGCTCGTAGCTATCAGTATTGGTGTAGCTATGATTCCAATTGCAGCGCCAAACTTTTATGCTAATTTCCCTGCTTGGGCACAAATTATTTTAAAATCTGGTATTACCTTTGGTAGTATTATGGCAATTTTGCTTAACTTACTATTTAATGGTGTTAATCATGGTGACGAAATTAAAGAAATGGGTCGCCGATAAAAATTACTAAAAAGAACTCTGTTTCTTGGAGCAGAGTTCTTTTTTAGTGATTAAATTCACAGGGAATTTGTATGAATACTATGCTATAATAGATAGATAATTGTAGAATAATTTTGTGATGCTTTCAGTAACATGAAAATTATAAAAATGACTGCAATTACATATTGAAATAAAGTTATGTATATATGTATATATATGGTATGTTCCCATAAGAAGGGAAGGGTTACATGGCAGACGGAAAAATTATTGCTATCTCCATTAGTGAGAGAAAAGGGCAAAAGAAACATAATATTGAATCCGCTAATCTTATCGTAGATCATGGTATGGAAGGTGATGCGCACGCAGGCAATTGGCATCGTCAAATCAGCTTGCTTGGTATTGCAAGTATCGATCATATGCGTGCCCAAGGAGCGGATGTAAAACCTGGTGATTTTGCAGAAAATATCACTGTTGAAGGTATGGTGCTTTACGAATTGGCTGTAGGCACACAATTACAAATTGGTAAGGATGTAATTCTTGAAATTACTCAAATTGGTAAGGAATGTCATCATGGCTGTGAAATCATGAAACAAGTAGGATCTTGTATCATGCCTACACAAGGCATCTTTGGCAAAGTCCTTAAAAATGGTACGATTCACGTAGGTGATGAAGTATCTATTATCAAATAACTTAGTCGGATAAACGAGGTGTGTTATGAAAGACGCATGGGGCCGTACAATTGAATATGTACGTCTGTCATTGACAGATGCGTGTAATTTTTGTTGTCCCTATTGTCGACCTGCTGAAATTACACCTCAAAGTCAAACCCAATTATTATCAGTTGATGAATGGATGACTATTTTAGGTGCCTTCCATCGTATCGGCGTGAAAGCGGTACGTTTAACTGGTGGCGAGCCATTGCTATATCCTCATATTGAAGAGCTTTTAACTCGTATCAAGGATACTGGTTGGTTTGAAGATATATCTATGACTACTAATGGTAGCTTGCTTGCATCTCGAGCACAACGATTGAAAAAACTTGGTTTGAACCGAGTGAATATCAGTCTAGATTCTCTTGAAAGTGACGCTTTTGCCACTTGTGTAGGCAAAGAGGGGCAGCTAGATTCCGTATTAGATGGTATTCGCAGTGCTATTAGCGAGAATTTTAAATCAGTAAAGATTAATACCGTATTATCTCGCCATTGGTCTGATGATGAAGTTAAATCTTTATTACAGTATGTAAAAAAGTGGCCTGTTGTATGGCGTTTTATTGAATATATGCCATTCCAAGGCGATGCGTTCCATGGGCCGACCTTTGATGAATGGAAGGCTCAATTAGAACGTGTTAGTGGAGGCCCGCTTACAGAAGTACATTCCGTTTATGGCTTTGGTCCTGCTACATACTTGGCGTTACCAAGTGGAAAGGCTATAGGTTTTATCTTTTCTATGTCTCATAGCTACTGCGATACATGTAATCGCGTTCGTCTTACATCAGATGGGCAAATGCGGTTATGCTTGTTGCGTGATGACGAGGCTGATCTAGTGTCGCTTGTCCGTAATGGTGTGACAGAAGAGGATTTAGCTATGCATATTGAACGTGCGTTGCAACGTAAACAAGAACGTCATGATGGAATAGGGATGGAACAACCTGAACGTCCAATGTGGCGCATTGGAGGATAGTATGGGGTTTTTTGATTTTCTAAAACCAAGATCAAAGGAACATATTGAAGAATGCTGGCCTGGTGGCAAGATGCTTCAAGTCCATATCGAATATGATACTAAATCCTCTGTAATTACCTACAAGGGCCGTTATGGATTGCAATTTAATGTGCCAAAGGCTGATGTGACAAACATTATTATTAAAGAGGTAAGTCGTACGCATAGTGTTCTTCAACTATATAGTGGTGCTGACTGCGTAGGGACTAGTGATATTCTCCCTACGGAGGCTTGTAATACGATGAAGGATTGGCTAGGACGATATTGATGTATATGTTTTATAGGAATGTAATAAATATTCTTTACATTCCTATAAAATAGGCATATAATTAGTCGTGTCATGGACCACTAGCTCAGCTGGCAGAGCACCTGACTCTTAATCAGGGTGTCCAGGGTTCGAACCCCTGGTGGTCCACCAAAATAAACCCGCACTACTGTGCGGGTTTTTCTTGTTATTGCCTTTGTTTTATCCGTCTATAATCTATTAGTAATATAAGGAGTACTGACATGAAATTAGATGATGTAATGACAACACAAGAAGCGGCAGAACGATGGAATGTTACGGCGGATGCATTGAAACAGAATTGTAGAGGCCGTGTAAAGAATGGATTTTTAGAAGGTGAGTTTAGAAAGTCGGGCAAAAATTGGCTTGTAACGCGTCAAGGAATGGAAAGACTATATGGTGAAGAAATGGATCGTCACATATAATGTATATATTTTTGACATCATTTTGACATCATTTTATAAAAAATATATAGAAATATAGGTGAGTAAGAGAATATGAAATGGAATAAAACACTGTATTTGTAGGATAACAGGATTAATTATTGGATTGATTTTTATTTGTATAGAGGCGGCTTAGATGAATACAGAAGTAGAAAATGCACTTATACAATTAAAAAAAACTTACAGATTTATACTTAGCTATATTTGGTAAAAACTCTTTGGATAGAGTTATTTATATGGATCCTCTTTATTGCTATGAGCTATCATCTTATAGACAATACGGGCTTAATAGCTTATGATTACTATATAATAATTTTTCTCATTAGGAGGTAACGAATGGCAGTAGATGTTTCTAGAACACAAGATGTGTATAAAGATGCTGGACAAAGTGTAAACTTTACAACATTATTATTAAATCGTAAAGATCGTGACGCTGAACTCGAAGTGATTCAAGATATGGCGGACCGCATTCAAGCCATTAAACGCTCTGTTAGCATTCGTGCAAATGGTGAAGGTTTGGGCATTGCTTTTGGTTTCAGCCGGAAAGCATGGGATTATTTATTCCCTAATGCACCTATACCAAAAGAGTTAGAAGACTTCCAAGGTATTAAAGGTGATAAACAAGACGTACCAGCTGTAGCAGCTGATTTATTCTTGCATGTACGTTCCAATGATGAGTCCGTTACATATACTGTAGTGGATCAAATTATGGAGTTCTTACGTCCTATTACATCTGTAGTAGATGAAACTCATGGCTTCCATTATGAACAAGGTCGTGCCATCATTGATTTCGTAGATGGTACTGAAAACCCTGTTGGTCAAGAAGCTGTAGAGTGGGGCGTTATTGGTGATGAAGATCCTGAATTCACTAATGGTTCTTATGCATTTGCTCAAAAATATGAACACGATCTTGATGCGTGGCGTGCGCTTCCTACAGAAATGCAAGAAAAGTTCATTGGCCGTCGTAAATTTAGCGATATTGAGTTAGAAGATGATGAAAAAGATCCAGCAGCTCATAATGTAGTGGCTCAAGATAATCGCGATGATAAAGAACATAAAATCGTGCGTATGAATGTAGCCTTTGCTCAACCTGGCCAAGGTGTACGCGGTACATACTTTATCGGTTATGCTCGTTACTGGGATGTAACTAAAACAATGCTTACTAATATGTTTACGCAAAACGATAAATTGCTTGATTATTCCAAACCTATTACAGGTATGCTCTTCTTCATTCCATCCCTTGATACATTGGATGCTATTGCAGAAGGCGAATTATAATCCGCATAGCTAGTTTATGCATGATTTATATGGTTTGTGATGCTCAGTTTTGTTAGCAGCATATAATTTGAGTGAAAATACCATATAAATTCTATAGAAGCGCTCCTTTTAGGGGCGCTTTTATGCTATAATAAATCTATTAAACTCGTAAAATCCATTGTAGTTATGAATGAGGTATTCCATGAATTATACTAGCACCCGCGGTACCGTTGCGGTAAATGAAACATATGCATTGTTGCACGGCTTAGCAGAGGATGGTGGTCTATATGTACCATCTTTATTCCCTACAAACTGCTTAACTTACAATGATGTGAAAGATAAAAACTATCAAGAGGTAGCAGCTATTGTATTATCTAAGTTGTTCCCATGCTTCTCTGAAGCTCATTTAAATGAAATGATCAATTCTGCATACTCTGATGCTAATTTCAGTACTCGTGATATTGCACCATTACATTCCTTATTAGAAAAGGTTTCTGTATTGGAATTATTCCACGGCCGTACACAAGCTTTCAAAGATATGGCATTGTCCTTATTCCCATATCTATTGGTGGCAGCAAAAGAAGCAGAAGGTGAGAAAAAAGAGGTTCTTATCTTAACGGCTACATCTGGTGATACTGGTAAAGCAGCCCTTGAGGGCTTTAAAGATGTACCTGGTACGCATATTCAAGTATTCTACCCAACAGATGGCGTAAGCCCTATGCAAGCAGAACAAATGCAAAAGCAAGAAGGGGAGAACGTTAATGTAACAGCTATTCATGGTAACTTTGACGATGCTCAACAATTCTTGAAACGCTTATTCGTTGATAAGGCTACAGCAGAAGAGGTTGCTGCAAAAGGTGTGATGTTCTCTAGTGCGAACTCCATTAATATCGGCCGCTTAGCACCTCAAGTGGTGTACTATGTAAATGCCTATGCTGAGCTCGTAGCACAAGGTGCTATTCACGAAGACGAAGCTTTCAACGTAGTAGTGCCAACAGGTAACTTTGGTAATATCTTGGCTGCTTACTATGCTAAAAAAATGGGTATTCCTATTGGTAAATTGATTTGTGCATCTAACCAAAACAATGTGCTTACTGATTTCTTTGAAACTGGTACATACGATATGAACCGCCCATTCTATACAACGATTTCTCCGTCCATGGATATTCTTGAATCCTCCAACTTTGAACGTTTCTTGTACTATATCTCTGGTGAAGATAGTGAACGTACCGCTGGTTGGATGAAAGATCTTAAAGCAACAGGTAAATTGACTGTCAACGAAGAAGAGTTCAGTCGTGTTAAAGCTAATTTTTCAGGTGCTTATGTTGATGACGAAGAAACAAAAGCTATCATTGAACAAGTGTACAACTCCTATGGTTATGTAATGGACCCTCATACGGCGGTAGCTATGGGTGCATACATGAAGGAATTGAAAAAACATCCTGAAGATGGTGCGCGCCATACAATTATTGCGTCTACTGCACATCCATTTAAATTCCCAACAGCCATTTGCGAGGCTTTAGATATCAAAGTGGGTGACACACCGTATGAAAGCTTAGATAATATTTCTGCTGTAACGGGCGTAGCATTCCCTAAACAATTGGAAGCTTTGAAATCTAAACCATTGCGTTTCACAAAAGCAATCGATAAAGAGAATATGAAACAAGAAATTCTTGATTTTGTAGATACGTTCTCTAAATAATACGATGCCGCCTTTCGTTAGAAGGGCGGCATATATTTTGGCTTTGTGAACTCTGTATCTCCTGTATATCGGATTGCTTATATAGATAATACAGGACAGTAACTATGTAGTAACATTATAGTAGAAGTGTATAGGGAGGTAGTATGGCTAAAAAAGGCCTTATGTACGCATTGTTATCGGCTCTTTTGTTGAGTACGATGAATTTATTCGTAAAGATGCTAGGTTCTAATATTCCTTCTGGGGAAATTGCCTTTTTCCGTGGCTTATTTGGTACTGTAGCGGTTCTTATCGTTATGTATGTCCAAGGCATCCGATTCTCTAAAGAAGATAGAGGACATCTACTAATGCGCGGTTTATACGGCGGCTTTGGCATGGTTTGTAACTTTATTGCCTTAGTGCACTTAAAGTTATCTGATGCAACGATTTTATTTCAAACATCAGGTATATTTGTATTGATATTTAGCGCCTTATTTCTTAAAGAACGGGTACCTAAAGGGGCTGGGAAATGGCTTCTTTTGATCTTTGTAGCTGTAATGGTTATGGTAAATCCATTTAGCTTTACTGGCTTTACTTGGTTTGCCTTAGTAGCTATTTTAGGGGCTGCTTTATCTGCGGCTGCGTATACAACGATTCGCCTTATATCTAAGCGAGGTAAACATAGTAATTTCGAAATTATGGCGTATTTTATGATTACAGGTATGATTGCAGGGCTTGTTACAACTGACAAACTCGTTATGCCTCAAGGCACAGATTGGCTTATCATCTTGGCGATTGGTGGTATTAGTGTAGTGGCTCAGTTCTTCTTGACTGGTGCCTTTGTTACAACTAACGCTGTAGTGGCACAATTCTTACAATATGTTGGTGTATTCATCAGTTCCTTCTACGGCTTCTTGTTCTTTGGTGAAAGCTTATCTATTGAAACGATAGGCGCTGGTGTGGCGATGTTCGTATCTTCTGTTATGTTGGCTCGCCTCAAAGAACAAAGTGGACCTTTACAAGAAGGAAAGGTTATAGAGGATAAAATTAAATAATTGTCGAATCTATACAATAATAGACGTTGTATGACAGTAGAGGTGCTAATCACATTCGTGATTGGCACCTTTTAACATGGTGCGAAAAGTACGCATAAATACTGATTTATTACAATTTTAGATTGACCTATGAAAAACTATATTAAATAAATTCGAAAAACTACATCGAAAAATATTGACATCTCTTCATCTTTCCTTTATGATTAGTACAGTTATTAACGCATTCTCAATTAAGTGTATCTAGGAGTAGTGAGAAATGAAACAATTTTTGAACGATTTTAAAGCTTTTGCATTCAAAGGTAACATGATGGACCTCGCTATTGGTATGATTATTGGTGCTGCTTTCACAGCGTTGGTAAACTCTGTTGTAAGCAACTTGTTCATGCCTATTATCAGCTTGTTCACAGGCGGTATTGATTTCAGTAACTTGTACTTGCCATTAAATGCTGCATCTAAAGATGCATTTATGTCTGGTGCTGATATTAATACAGCTCGTGCAGTTGGTTCTGTATTGCCATACGGTACATTTATTACTGATTTGATTCAATTCTTAATCTTGGCGTTCGTTGTATTCTTGATGGTTCGCGCATTAGCTAAAATGATGAAAAACGCGAAAGAAGAAGAAGCTGCTGAAGCACCTACAACTAAAGAATGTCCATTCTGTAAAACAGAAATTCACATTGATGCAGTTAAATGTCCTAACTGTACAGCAGATTTGAAATAATTCAAATTTAAAGCTACATAAAGGGAGTAAGGCCTAGGCCTTACTCCTTTTTGTTGTATTACGCCAGCTTTCTAGTATAAAATATAAGTATATAATAGAAATATATAATATTAACTTTAACGCGAAATTCTTGAGCGTGTATTATAAGACGTTTTTGGAGGACTTATACATATGGAAAAAAAACCTCTAGTTGTTGTAAACGGTTTAGTCCGTAAAGATGCAATTGCTTATTTAAAAGAGCATGTAGATGTGCGCCAATGGACTGAAAAGACTGTAATGCCTCGTGAGACATTAAAGGAATGGCTCGTTGATGCGGATGGTTTGTGGTGTGTTCGCCCTTTAGATGTAGACGGTGATCTTGTAAAAAATGCACCTAATTTAAAGGTTATTGCTCAAGCAGCTGTGGGTTATGATAATGTAAAAATTGATGAATTAACGGCAGCAGGTATTCCTTATGGCAATACGCCAGGTGTTCTTAATGAAACCGTAGCAGAGCTTGCTTTTACATTGATTGCCACTGCTAGTCGTCGTATTCTGGAAAATGCTAATTTCGTAAAAGAAGGACGTTGGGCTCAAAGACCATCTAATATTAAAGGTTTTGATTTGAGTCGCCGTACCCTTGGTATTATTGGGATGGGGGCTATTGGTGTATCTATTTCTCGTCGTGCCCGTGCATTCGGTATGACTGTGGTATACCATAATCGTAATCAGCGTATTGATGACAAGATTCATAAAACTACGTATATGGAATTAGATGACTTGTTAGCTACTAGTGATGTAGTTTGTGTGATGGCTCCACTAACAGATGAAACATATCACATGTGTGATGAAGCATTCTTCAAAAAAATGAAGAATACTGCATTGTTTGTTAATGTTGGCCGTGGACCTATCGTTGATACAGATGCTTTGATTAATGCCCTAAAAACAGGTGAAATCGATTACGCAGCACTTGACGTAACTGATCCAGAGCCATTGCCAGCAGATCATCCATTATTGGATGTTGAGAACTGTCTTATCGTACCACATATTGGTTCTTATACTGATCGTACGCGTTATGATATGTCTATTTTGACGGCTGACAATATTATTGCTGGCGTTCATAAGAAACCATTAAAGACCTGTGTTAATGAAGAAGTTAACTATAAGAAACCAGAAATGGATGTAGAGTCTGCCTTAGAAGAGCTTAAAAAAGCTGGTATAGACTTAGCTGATTTCGACTAATATCACAAGACCTCAAAAGATATGCGGTATTATGCAAAATATGGTAAAATAAAAGAATATTTATCCTATGGAGGTTAGAACGTTGGAACATAAAGATATTGAAAAAACTGTAGCTCCTGAAGAAGTTGTGTCTGTTAACTTTATCGAAGCTATCATCAACAAAGATAACGAAACTGGCAAATACGGTGGTCGTGTGTTAACTCGCTTCCCGCCAGAACCAAATGGTTACTTACATATTGGTCATGCTAAATCTATTTGTCTTAACTTTGGTATTGGCAAACAGTACAATGGCTTAACAAATCTTCGTTTTGATGATACGAATCCTGCAAAAGAAGATGTTGAATACGTAAACTCCATCATGGAAGATGTAAAATGGCTCGGCTTTGATTGGGCTGATGAACCACGTTATGCATCTGACTATTTTGGTCAAATGTACGAATATGCTAAGAAATTAATCACTCTTGGCAAAGCGTATGTAGATGATCAAACGGCTGATGAAATTAAACAAACTCGTGGCGATTTCTCTACACCTGGTGTTAATAGCCCATACCGCGATCGTAGCGTAGAAGAAAACTTGAAACTCTTCGAAGAAATGAAAGATGGTAAATACGCTGATGGTGAAAAGGTATTGCGTGCAAAAATCGACATGGCCCATCCTAATATCGTTATGCGCGACCCTGTTCTTTATCGTATTGTAAATGCAGAACATCATAACACAGGCAATGAGTGGAAGATTTACCCTATGTATGACTTTGCTCATCCTATTGAAGATGCTATTGAACGTGTTACACACTCTATCTGTACTTTAGAGTTTGAAGTTCATCGTCCATTGTATGATTGGGTACTTGAGGATTGGGATGATACTGAAATTCCGCAACAAATTGAGTTTGCTCGTTTAAATGTAACTAAAATGGTTATGTCCAAACGTAAATTGCGTGCACTTGTGGAAGCTGGTCTCGTAGCTGGCTGGGATGATCCTCGTATGCCTACTATTTCTGGTTTACGTCGTCGTGGTTACACGCCAGAAGCAATTCGTGATTTCTGTGATCGCATTGGCGTCGCTAAAGCTGATAGCGTTGTTGATATTGCTTTGCTTGAGTTCTGTATCCGTGAAGATTTAAAACTCAAAGCTACACGTCCTATGGTAGTTATTGATCCTGTGAAAGTTGTTATTACGAACTATCCAGAAGGTCAAACTGAACTTTGCACAGTTGAAAATAATCCAGAAAATGAAGAGTTGGGTAACCGTGAAGTTGTATTCGGTCGTGAAATCTACATTGAACGCAATGACTTTATGGAAGAGCCAGTTAAGAAATTCTTCCGCTTGGCACCAGGTAAAGAAGTACGCTTAAAAGGTGCATACTTCATTACATGTACTGATGTTATTAAAGATGAAAATGGCAATATTACAGAAATACACTGTACATATGATCCAGAAACTAAGAGCGGCAGCGGTTGCACTCGTAAGGTAAAAGGGACATTGCACTGGGTTGAAGCATCTACTGCAGTAGATATTGAATCTCGCTTATATGATTATTTACTTAAAGAAGATTCCGATGGTAAAGACTTCTTGGGCGATTTCAACCATGACTCTTTACAAGTATTCCGTAGTAAAGGGGAAGCATGTCTTGCTAATACTGTACCAGGAGACCATTTCCAATTCTTGCGCCAAGGTTACTTTGTAACTGATAAAGATAGCACAACAAATCATATCGTAATGAACCGTATTGTTGGGTTACGCGATAGCTGGGCTAAGGCACAAAAGAAATAATTTAGTCAGTCATATACATTGCTAAGATAATGATAAAGAACCGCTCCATTAAGGGCGGTTCTTTACTACTGTGTTGTTACTATAAATGTTGAGAGTTTGTGACATTAACATTTCACTAGAGGAGACATATGAAAAAATTAGTATTACTTGCTACTGCAGCTGCTGTATTAGTATCTGTTCCAGCAATAGGTTCTGCAGCAAACATTAAGTCCGTTTTGAATAAAAGTCAAACTGTAACATATCAAGGTGTTAAATTATCTGAAGGTGTTACAATGTATCAAAATAATCCTAAAGCACTTTTTGCAGGGGATGCAAAAAAAGATATTAAATCTGTGCTTATAGAAGCGGGTGCTACCTCTGCTAATGTATATACATTGAATATTAAAAACGAAAATGAAATGAACTATGCTGTATATGGTGATGTAGTATTAGGAAAGCAATTATCTGGTCGCATGAGTGAAACTAAGCATGTCAATGCAGATCCATCTTCACTAGGTGCACTTGCCTCTGCTATTAATAAGGGGGATAGTCCAATCCTTGGTACTTTCACAGTTGTAACGCCATTAGCTAAACAAGGTAATGTATACGAAGGAATATTAAAATATAAAAGTGTAGCTAATAATAATTCTTATAATGAAGTTTTACATATTAGCCTTTTTGATGATAAATATACTGGTCCGAATGCACGTTTTATAGCTATAAATGAAGCTAATGATGCTGCGATATTCCCTAAAGTTAAGACTTTGCTAACAGTAAAAAAATAAATAATTATTGAAAATATATATCAATTATTCTTGACAATTTTTCTCATCAAGAGTACTATTGGCATATAGGAATTATTCTCATTAGATAAAGTTCTAACGATGTGCAACAGGCAGGTACTATTATGATGAATTCAATTGACCATATCATTGGATATCATTGTGCACCGGCAATTCGAGGTATCAAGCTTTCGAACTTGGTTTCTATTCCACGGGACATGAATGAACAAATCCAATTTGTATTGACAGAATATAATAAAGAGTTCAATGAAAAAGGATTGTTCTTCTTTGAATTATGTCGCTGTAAAGCGCGTAGACTATTATTGGTATTCCGTGAGAAACAATTACGAGACTATGTACGGCAACCTGCAGTTATGACATTTTTGAAAGCCTACGGTTATCATGATCGCATGAGCATTATGGAGATGCTTGAGCACCTAAGATATCGTATGGAAGCAAGTGTTGATTTTCCACATGAAATCGGCGTATTTCTAGGTTATCCGTTAAATGATGTGAAATATTTTATTTCTCGTCGTGGCAGTGGATATCGTATGTGTGGAGAGTGGAAAGTTTACCATGATGTGGTAGATGCAAAGCGCTCTTTCTTATGTTACAAAGCATGTCGTGAATTTTGTCAAACTCAATTGATGTTGGGAAAAACATTTAGTTCATTGGTCGCAAGAACGGCCTAGGAGGTACAAGATGATTGGTGTAATTTATTGGTCCGGTACAGGCAATACAGAACAAATGGCTCAAGCAGTAGCTGAAGGTATCAAAGCTGCAGGTCAAGAAGTTGAAGTGAAATCTGTTTCTGAAGTATCCGTAGATGACGCAGCAGCTTACGAAAAACTAGCTCTTGGCTGTGCTGATATGGGTGCAGAACAATTAGAAGAAGGCGAATTTGAACCATTCTACACAGAATTAGAAGCTAAATTGGGTGGTAAAAAAGTAGCAATCTTTGGCTCCTATGGTTGGGGTGGCACTTGGTTAGAAGACTGGGGCACTCGCATTAAAGACGCTGGTGGCGAATTAGTAGCTGATGGCGTGGCAATCTTGGGTGAACCTGATGATGATGGTAAAGCACAATGTGAAGAATTGGGTAAAACATTAGCAAACGCATAATTTACTCTTAGCCATTAACATAAATCCTAACAGATAACAGTATATAAAGGCTGTAATAACGATATGTCGTTATTACAGCCTTTTTTGTATGCAATAAGGAGATTATTTACACTTACTATGTATATAGACGTAACTCTTTGATAGTTATAAATAGTAGGAATATTTATAAAATATATATATGCATAATGACATAGCAGATAGAATTAATACATATAAAAATATAGATATACATTGATTTTTATAGAATTTGAATAGATTTAATTATATAGATGTGATAGTACAAAGGTCATTAAAAATTTTTATAACAGACAGTTTGTGTGATGGAAATCACAGGGGGTGTATGTGTTTGTAACAATGGATGTATGTATCTGTATGTTTATAAATAACTTTAATGCATAATAGCGTTGCATTTTTGTATACATAGACCTATAATTTAAGTAAGGAACCTAACAAAAAATTAGGTTGATACAAAAATAGTTAGAATTATTCTCATAATGCTAACTATGTAAGCGGACTGAAGTTATTTAGACCATAAAGTTAACCGATACCGATGAGAGGGAGGTTATCTCAATGAGTACATTGGAACGGCTAAAAGTAATAGCCCATGGATTGGCCATACAATTCGGACCATCTTGTGAAGTACTAATACATGACTTACAAGGAGATCTCGATACATCACTTGTATATATAGAAAATGGTACGATAACAAATCGTCATGTTGGTGATGGTCCATCACATGTGGTTTTAGATGTACTCAACTATGATGATGGTAGTGAAGGTAGATTTGGGTATCTAACAAAAACTAAGGATGGACGAATATTAAAATCTTCTACCATGTATATTCGTGATGATAATGGCAATATTGATTACCTATTAGGAATTAATCAGGATATCACAGAGTTTGTTATGATGCATCGATCACTTGAAAGTCTTATAGGGATAGGCCAAGCAGAGACTGGCACTGTTGAAAAAATTACTACAAGTGTATCGGAACTATTAGATGATTTACTACTAGAAGCAGAACGATTAGTTGGCAAACCTGGACCACTCATGAATAAAGTAGAGCGACTAAAAGCTATTAGCTACTTAAATGAAAAAGGGGCTTTTCTTATCTCTAAATCTTCAGAAAAGATTGCGGAGTATTTCAATATTTCTAAGTTTACTCTTTATAGTGATTTAAATACTGTAAAGGAAGAATCCTAGGAGGCAAATATGGACCGAATTCAGTGGAAACGTAATACGATGGCACCATCTAGTGACAAGTTTTTGTCCGTTATGGATGTTAGAGAAATTAAGAAAGCAAAAGCGTTTCATGAAAGTTTTCCACAGTATAGTGTAACTCCACTAGTATCGCTAGAAAAATTAGCAGATTATATCGGTGTTAATTCTCTCTTTGTAAAAGATGAATCTTACCGCTTTGGCTTAAATGCGTTTAAGGTATTAGGCGGCTCTTATGCAATGGCAAAATATGTAGCTCAACAAACTGGTAAAAATGTTGAAGATGTACCATATGATGTATTAACTTCTCCACAATTAAAAGAAGAATTCGGACAAGCTACATTCTTTACAGCTACTGATGGTAACCACGGACGTGGCGTAGCCTGGGCTGCTAATAAATTAGGTCAAAAAGCAGTAGTGTTCATGCCTAAAGGCTCTACAGAATATCGTAGGAAACAAATTGAAAATGAAGGTGCTACCGTAACAATCGAAGAATTCAACTACGATGAATGTGTACGGTTAGCAACTAAAAAATCTAAAGAAGTTCCAAATGGTGTTGTAGTTCAAGATACAGCATGGGAAGGTTATGAAGAAATTCCAAACTGGATCATGCAAGGCTATGGCACAATGGCTATGGAAACTGCAAATCAGTTAGAATCTGAAAACTGTAAGGTACCAACTCATGTATTTGTACAAGCTGGTGTAGGTTCCCTAGCAGGTGCTGTAGTAGGTTATTTCACTAATTTATACAGCAATGCAACTAAGAAACCTAAATTAGTGGTTGTAGAAGCTGAAGCAGCAGCTTGCTTATATAAAGGGGCTGTAGCTGATGATGGTAATCCTCGTATCGTTGAGGGTGATTTAGAAACAATCATGGCTGGACTTGCATGTGGTGAACCAAATACAGTTTCATGGGATATTTTGAGAAACCATGCGGATGTATTCGTATCTGCTCCTGATTGGGTAGCAAGACTTGGGATGCGCGTTGGTGGTGCACCGATTAAAGGTGATACACCAATCACTACAGGTGAATCTGGTGCAGTTCCACTAGGTCTTGTAACGGCAATTATGACAATGCCAGAATATGAAGACTTACGCAAGGAATTAGAATTAGATGCGTCTTCAAAGGTGCTCTGCTTCTCCACTGAAGGTGATACAGACCCTGAAAGATATAAAAACATTATGTGGTATGGTGAAGATCGTTAGGAGGCATTAATTATGGATTTACAAGCAATTAAACAAGCAGCAGCAACTTATGGACCAGCGATGACCAAGTTCTTACGTGAAATCGTAGCATTCCCTGGTGAAAGTGCAGAAGAAAAAGAGCACGTTCAACGCATTGAAAAAGAAATGAAAGATCTTGGCTTCGACGAAGTTGAAGTAGACCCAATGGGTAACATTCTTGGTTACATGGGTACTGGTAAAACACTTATTGCCTTCGACGCTCATATCGATACAGTAGGTATTGGTAATCGCGATAACTGGAACTTCGATCCTTATGAAGGTTTCGAAGATGAAACTAAAATCGGTGGTCGTGGTGTATCCGACCAATTAGGTGGTATCGTATCCGCTGTATACGGCGCTAAAATCATGAAAGACTTAGGTCTTTTAAGTGATAAATATCGCGTACTTGTTGTAGGTACAGTTCAAGAAGAAGACTGCGATGGTCTTTGCTGGGAATACATGATTAAAGAACGCAATATTCGTCCTGAATTCGTAGTATCCACTGAACCAACTGACGGCGGTATCTACCGTGGCCAACGTGGTCGTATGGAAATCCGCGTTGACGTACAAGGCGTATCTTGCCACGGTTCTGCTCCTGAACGCGGTGACAACGCAATTTACAAAATGGCAGATATTCTTCAAGATATTCGTGACTTGAATGCTAACTCTGCTGATGAAAGCACAGCAATTAAAGGCCTTGTAAAAATGCTTGATCCTAAATTCAACCCAGACCACTACGAAGAAGCTCGCTTCTTAGGTCGCGGTACTGTAACTACTTCCCAAATCTTCTACACTTCTCCAAGCCGTTGTGCAGTAGCTGACTCTTGCGCCGTTTCCTTGGACCGTCGTATGACAGCTGGCGAAACATGGCAATCCTGCTTGGCAGAAATCGAAGCTTTACCACATGTTAAAGAATATGGCGCGAAAGTATCCATGTACGAATATGCTCGTCCATCCTGGACTGGTTTGACATATCCAATCGAATGTTACTTCCCAACTTGGGTAATTCCTAAAGATCACAAAGTAACAGAAGCTTTGGAAGAAGCATACACTAGCTTGTATGGTAACGAACGTATCGGCGCCGAAGATACAGTTGAAATGCGTAAAGCTCGTCCATTGACTGATAAATGGACATTCTCCACAAATGGTGTTTCCATCATGGGCCGTAATGGAATCCCTTGCATCGGCTTCGGTCCTGGCGCAGAAGCACAAGCACATGCTCCTAACGAAATTACATGGAAACAAGATCTTGTAACATGTGCGGCTGTATATGCATTATTGCCATCCGTATACTGTAAAGACTAATATCATATACATTGAATTAGATCTCTTTAAAACGGAAATCACTAGAACATAGTTCATAACTACAAATTTAATATGGTACCTCACCATTTGATGAGGTACCGTATAAAGTTAGATCCTAAGTAGCCCTTTAGGGAATTGAAAGAGAGGACTTACAGATGACAGACTTCAATAAAAGTATTGAAACTTTAAAAGACTTAGACGTTAGCAAAATGTACGGCGAAGATTTCTTCCTTACATGGGAAAAATCTGAAGATGAATTAAAAGGTGTTTGGGCAGTAGCAGATGCATTACGAGCTCTTAGAGAACGCAATATTTCCACTAAAGTATTTGACAGTGGCCTTGGTATTTCTTTATTCCGCGATAATTCTACAAGAACTCGTTTCTCCTTCGCCTCCGCTTGTAACTTGTTAGGTCTTGAAGTTCAAGATTTGGATGAAGGTAAATCCCAAATTGCTCACGGTGAAACAGTTCGTGAAACAGCGAATATGATCTCCTTCATGGCTGACGTTATCGGTATCCGTGATGATATGTACATCGGTAAAGGTAATGCTTACATGCATCAAGTATCTGATGCAGTTAAAGAAGGTCATGAAGATGGCGTATTAGAACAACGTCCTACACTTGTAAACTTACAATGTGATATCGACCATCCAACACAAATCATGGCTGATGCGGCTCATATCATCAAAGAATTCGGTGGTGTAGAAAATCTTAAAGGCAAAAAACTTGCTATGACTTGGGCTTACTCTCCATCTTATGGTAAACCTTTATCCGTACCTCAAGGTGCTATTGGTTTATTCACTCGTTTAGGTATGGAAGTTGTATTAGCACATCCTGAAGGCTATGAAGTAATGCCAGAAGTTGAAGAAATCGCTAAGAAACAAGCTGAAGAAAGCGGCGGTTCCTTCCGTAGAACTAACGACATGAAGGATGCTTTCAAAGATGCAGATATCGTATATCCTAAGAGCTGGGCTCCATTTGGTGCGATGGAAAAACGTACGAAATTGTATGGCGAAAACGACCATGAAGGCATTAAAGCATTAGAAAAAGTTCTTCTTGAAGAAAATGGTAAACATAAAGATTGGGCATGTACTGAAGAGATGATGAGTCTCACTAAAGATGGTAAAGCTCTTTACTTACATTGCTTACCAGCAGATATTACAGGTGTAAGTTGTGAAGAAGGCGAAGTAGACGCAACAGTATTCGATCGCTATCGCGTACCTCTTTATAAAGAAGCAAGCTACAAACCATATGTTATTGCAGCTATGATCTTCTTAAGCAAATTTAAGAATCCTGTAGAAACCTTAAAAGAATTAGAACGGAAGGGAACTGATCGAGTTCAACCGTAAAGTAAACTTTAGGGGCCATCCGTGTTGATGGCCCCTTTTTATTCTTAATAGTTTGTTATGAGGCATAACATGAAAAAAAGAGTTGTAGTAGCGTTGGGTGGGAATGCATTAGGTAATTCCCTTCCGGAACAAAAAATTGCAGTAAAAAGTACAGCTAAAACGATTATTGATTTAGTAGAAGCTGATTGTGATGTGGTAGTAACTCATGGCAATGGTCCTCAAATTGGTATGATCAACAATGCGATGGCTGCATTGACACGTGAAGTAGAAGGCCAACCAAATACACCATTGTCCGTATGTGTGGCTATGAGCCAAGCATATATCGGGTATGACTTACAAAATGCCCTTCACGAAGAGTTGTTGAATCGTGGTATTGAACATTTGCCAACCATGACAATGGTTACGCAAGTATTAGTTGACCAAAATGACCCTGGATTCCAAAATCCAACAAAACCAATCGGTCACTTTATGACTAAAGAAGAAGCTGAATACGCAGAAAAAAATTACGATTACGTTGTAAAAGAAGATTCTGGTCGCGGATATCGCCGTGTAGTAGCATCTCCAGCACCTCAGGAAATTATCGAAATTGAAGCGATTAAAGGCTTGGTAGGGAAACAATTAATCGTTGCTTGTGGTGGTGGCGGTATTCCTGTAACTAGAGAAGGTAATGAACTTCATGGTGCAGCAGCCGTTATTGATAAAGACTGGACTAGTAGCCTATTAGCACAAGAAATTGATGCAGATGTACTTGTTATATTAACCGCTGTTGAAAAGGTTGCCATTAATTTTGGTAAAGAAAATGAAAAATGGCTAGATGAAATAACCGTGGCAGATGCGAAAAAATATGCAGCAGCAGGCGAATTTGCCGAAGGTTCTATGAAACCTAAGGTAGAAGCAGCTATTGCCTTTGCAGAATCTAAAAAAGGCCGTGTTTCCATTATTACATTATTAGAAAAATCTAAGGATGGTATAGCAGGAAAAACAGGTACGCGTATCGTATTATAATAATATATGGATTTATAAGTATGCATCCAACGTTTCGTTGGGGAGGTGCCCTATGATTATATTAGGAAAAGGTACTGTAATTACTCGCGATACTGATAGACCTATCATTTATGATGGTGCTGTTGTTATTGACGGAACTCAGATTATAGATATTGGTACATATGATGAATTATGCAAACAATATAAAGATGCAGAAATTATTGATGCTCATGGCGGTTTGATTATGCCAGGCTTTATAAATGCACATCATCATATTTACTCTGCTCTTGCACGCGGCTTATCCTTGCCTGGTCCAGCACCAACTAACTTTGGTGAAATTTTAGAAGGACTCTGGTTCTATTTAGATAATAAATTGACAGCTCCAGATGTGAAAGCTAGTGCATTACTTACATATTTAGGCTGTATTGAAAATGGTGTAACTACTATTTTTGACCACCATGCAAGTTATGGTGAAACTGCTAATAGTTTATCTGTAATTGCTGATGTAGCTAAACAGTTCGGTGTTCGTTCTTGTTTATGCTATGAAGTCTCTGATCGTAACGGTGTTGACCAAATGAAAGCTGCTGTTGCAGAAAATGTGCGTTTTGGTAAAGAAGCGAAAAAAGATCCATCTAGACTCGCTGCTATGATGGGCTTACATGCATCCTTCACGTTAAGTTCTGAAACATTAGATTATGTGAAAGCACAAAATGAAGACAAGTTAGGTTATCACGTTCATGTTGCTGAAGGCCCTGAAGATGTGGCAGATAGTAAAGAAAAATATGGCATGACACCGGTGAGACGACTTGTGGAGGCAGGAATTTTAGGTCCTAAGAGTATTGCAGGTCACTGCGTACATGTAACTGATCAAGATGTGGAATTATTGAAAGAATCTCAAGCCAAGGTTGTACATAATCCAGAAAGTAACATGGGTAATGCAGTAGGCACAACAGATATCTTAAAACTATTAGGTGCAGGTATCACAGTTGGTCTTGGTACAGATGGTTATACAAATGACATGCTCGAATCTTACAAAGTGGCAAATTGCCTTGTAAAACATGAGCAACATAAACCATATGTAGGTTGGGGTGAAGTTCCTCATATGCTATTCGAAAACAACCGTAAAATGGCGAATGAATTCTTCGATACTACAGTAGGTATCCTTAAAAAAGGTGCCGCAGCTGACGTAATCGTTCTTGATTACGCAGCACCAACGCCACTTGATGAAAATAACATCAATGGTCACTTATTATTCGGTGCTAATGGTATGTATGTGGTAACAACTATTAGTGATGGTGTACCACGTATGATCGATCGTAAATTACAAGGCATCGACAAAGTTGAAGTAATGAACGAAGTTTTAGCAACATCTAAAGGTTTATGGAAACGACTAAACCCATAACACAAGCGCTTTAAAGGAGTGTGACATTATGAGTGACATTATGTATCCGGTAAGTTTCGGAAATTTGATGAACCACATTATGACTGAGTACAAGATGTACAATCGTATTTACAATGTAAATAAAATTCATCGTACGAATCATGATCAACGCTTATCTATCTTTGGTAAATCCATTGAAAACCCTGTAGGTCCTGCAGCTGGCCCTAATACACAGTTGGCACAAAATATTGTGGCTTCTTATGTAGCTGGTGCTCGTTGCATCGAATTGAAAACTGTACAAATTATGTACGGTGAAGAATTAGGTATTCCTAGACCTTGTATCTACTCTGTAGACGAAACATACAACGTAGAATGGTCTTCTGAATATAGCTGTGATGAAGCTGCTGATGAATACATTAAAGCTTGGTTCGCATTGAAATTGATCTCTAAAGAATTAGGCTTAGGCGATCCAGATGGTTTCTTGTTTATCATGAGTGTTGGTTACAATTTAGCTGGTATTAAGAGCCCAATGGTTGATAAATTCATCAACACAATGCGTAGCGCATCTCAATCTCCTATGTGGGATGAATGCAAACAATGGTGTCTTGATCATGTAGATGAATTTGAACATATCGATGCTGATTTCATCAACTCCATTAGCGATGAACTTTGTCAAGCAATCACATTGTCCACAATGCACGGTTGCCCGGCTGAAGAAATCGAATCCATTTGTTCTTACCTAATCAGTGAAAAAGGTCTTCATCTATACTTGAAATGCAACCCTACATTATTAGGTCCAAAACGTATTCGAGAGTTATTAGATAATGCTGGTTTTGAATATATTGACTTTGAAGATCATCAATTCGAAGTTGATCTTCAATTCGATAAAGCTGTTCCAATGTTAGAACGTCTTATCGCTCTTGGTGAAAAACACAACAAGATCTTTGGCGTTAAATTGACAAATACATTCCCTGTACAAATTCATAACAATGAATTGCCAGGTGAGCAAATGTACATGTCTGGTAAATCCTTGTTACCTGTAACAATTGGCGTAGCTGAGCTTTTAAGTGCTCAATTCGGCGAACGTTTACCAATGTCTTACAGTGGTGGTGCTGTAAAACAAAACATCAAAGCTATCTTTGATTGTGGTATCTGGCCTGTAACAGTATGTACAATTCTTCTACAAGGCGAAGGTTACAATACGTTCAAAGGCTTAGCAGATGAAGTTGAATCTACCGATTACAACGCTGCTTTGAAAGTGCATAAAGATCTAATCGCTAAACTTGCTAAAGATATTAGTGAAAATAAAATCTTCAAGAAGAGCGATGCAATGAAGAAAAAACGTGAAGCAATGCCATCCTTCCCTGGTACACGTAGCTCTGACTACCACTGCCGCGTAGTATGTGGTGCTTGCGTTCGCGTATGTCCTAACAGATGTAATGAAGTCGTTACTGTAAATGATGCTAAATTGATTGTCCATGTAGATCAAAGCTGTAATGAGTGTGGTAACTGTGCATGTCATTGCGTAGAACCTTGTCAACCATACAAGGATCGCATTACATTCTTCCACAATGCTGAAGCTTTAGCAGATAGTACAAATGATGGTTTCTACATCACAGGCACTAGCTGTGGTTACCGCTTCAAAGGTGAAGAAGCCGTATGTGACATTGATGCATTACCTGAAGAATTGAAAGGAGTTGTACATGCCTTCTGTAAAGAGCATGTGTACTATGTATCATGATTATCATACAACAAGGGGACTTGGTCTTAACTGATCGAATCCTTACCGGAGATTTATTAATTGATGGCGACAAAATTGTCGCCATCGATGAACACGTTCCTGTTCCAGAAGGAGCTGAAGTAATTGATGCAAAAGGTTGCTATGTGTTCCCTGGATTCATAGATCCACACACACACTTTCAGATGACAAATGCCTTAGCGTCTACTGCGGATGATTTTGATAGTGGTACAAAAGCCGCTATTCTTGGTGGAACAACATCAATCATTAATTTTGCTTCTCCTGAGGAAGGATCCCTTTGTAAAGGCTTAGAAGTTCATAAGGAGCGTGCCGCAGGGCATTGCTCCTGTGACTACAAATTCCATATGGAACTAGTAGAAATGAATGAAAATGTAGCTTGTGAGATACCAAAGGTTGTAGATGCCGGTGTATCATCCTTTAAAGTGTATTTAGCGTATGGCTTCCGTTTAACGGACCGTGAGATTTATGATGCTATTGAAGCTATAAAACCAACAGGCGCACTTGTAGGAGCTCACTGTGAAACTGGTGATCTCATCGATGCACTCGTAGCTAGTAAGCGTAAGCGCGGTGAACTAGATATAAGTAATCATCCTCTTACGAGACCAGCTATGATTGAATCCGAATCAATTAAACGATTTAGTACAATCGGCGCTTCTCTAGAGTATCCAGTCCATATTGTGCATGTAAGTTCTAAAGAAGGGGTAGAAGAAATCCTTCGAGAACGCTCATTAGGTCATACCGTGACTTGTGAAACATGTCCACAATATTTGGTACTTGATGAATCACGATATAGCTTGCCAAATTATGAAGGCGCTAAATATGTGATGAGTCCACCTCTTAGAACCAAAGTAGATCAAATGACATTAAAGGAAGCCCTAGTAAATGGAACATTCCAAACTATTGGATCCGATCACTGTAGCTTCAATTTTGAGGATCAAAAACTAAAAAGTCGTCATGACTTTACCCGTATTCCAGGCGGTATTCCAGGCGCTGAGGAGCGGGGCATCGTCGCTTATGATGTATTGGTAAACCAATGCAATATGAGTGCCGTAGATTTTATGAAACTAGTTAGTGAAAACCCAGCGAAACTATATGGCATGTATCCTAAGAAGGGGACATTAGCTGTAGGTAGTGATGGGGATATTACAATTGTTGATAAGAGCGTAGAACACGTTCTTTCCAAAGAGTCTGCCCATACAAAGGCTGACTATATACCTTATGAGGGGTTATCCGTAATCGGTAAGGTTCGCGATGTAATCCTTAGAGGTCACCATGTGGTACAAGATGGATCCTTAATAGAATCATATCTTGGTGAATGTATTCCTTAATGAAAGGAGGGCTATATATGTACCGCTTTCAAGTGAATGGCACCCAACATGAGGTTCAAGAGGATCAGCGTTTAATTGATTTCTTGCGAGCTGATTTGAAATTAACTGGCACTAAAGAAGGTTGTAGTGCGGGTGCTTGTGGTACGTGTACAGTAATTATAGACGGAAAAAAAGCTAAGGCTTGTGTAAGCAAATTATCCCAATTGGATGGTAAATCAGTTGTAACGATTGAGGGCCTAACAGAACGGGAAAAAGCAGTATACACCTATGCTTTTGGTGAATGCGGAGCGGTGCAATGTGGTTTCTGTATCCCAGGTATGATTATTAGTGCAAAAGTTTTAATTGATGAAAATAATGACCCTACACCTGATGATGTAAAAAAAGCTATTTTAGGCAACATTTGTCGTTGTACAGGCTATGTAAAAATTGAAGAAGGCATTATGTTAGCCGCAAAAATGTTCCGTGAGAACTTACCAGTTCCTGAAAAGGATACAACTGGTAATGTAGGCGCTCGTTTACATCGTGTAGATGCGGAGGAAAAAGCACTAGGTACTGGACAATACGCTGATGATATCCATATGGATGGCATGATTTATGCTAAAGCATTGCGTTCTAAATACCCTCGTGCTAGAGTCGATCGCGTTGATGTTTCTAAGGCGCTTGAACATCCAGCTTGTGTAACAGCTTTGACCGCTAAAGATGTACCATTTAATAAAACTGGTCACTTAGTGCCAGACTGGGATGTACTCATTGCAGAGGGCGATATCACTCGTTATGTAGGTGATGCAATTGCGCTCGTAGCAACTACAGAGAAAAAATACTTGGACGAAGTTCTTGCTCTCGTTGAAGTTGATTATACAGAGTTAGAGCCTGTAGTAGACCCATTAGAAGCATTAAAACCAGATGCACCTCAATTACATCCAAGCGGAAATGTATTGACTCGTCAAACATTATCTCGTGGTGATGTAGATAAGGCTATTGCAGAGGCTGCATTTGTAGTAACAAATCACTATTCCACACCTCAAACAGATCATGCATTCATGGAACCTGAATGTGCTGTAGCATATCGTGAAGGCGATGTAATTCATTTGCATTCTGGTAGCCAAAACGTTTACGATGATCGCCATGAAGTGTCTCGTATGCTTGGCATCCCTGAGGAATCTGTACAAGTTCATAGCATGCTCGTAGGTGGCGGCTTTGGTGGTAAAGAGGACATGAGCGTACAGCATCATGCATCTCTTGTAGCTTGGCTTACAGGCAAACCAACTAAGGTTCTCTTCTCTCGTCAAGAAAGTCTTAATATTCATCCTAAACGCCATGCGATGGAAATGGATATTACTACTGCTTGTGACGCAGAAGGCAACTTGGTAGCAAGTAAGGTAAACATCGTATCTAACTGTGGTGCATATGCATCCTTAGGTGGTCCTGTACTTCAACGTGCAGGTACACACTCTTGTGGTCCTTACAAATTTGATAACTTTGCCTTTGATGGCGTTTGTGTTTACACAAATACTGTTCCTGGTGGTGCATTCCGCGGGTTCGGCGTAACACAAACTATCTTTGGTCAAGAACAAAATATTGATGAATTAGCAGCATTGGTAGGCATGGATCCTTGGGAGTTCCGTTATAAAAACGTTGTTCGCCCTGGTGACTCCTTACCAAATGGCCAAATTTGCTCCGAAGAAACTGCATTAGCAGAATGTTTGGAAGCAGTAAAAGATGCATACTACGCATCTGACCGTACAGGTCTTGCTGTATGCTTGAAAAACAGTGGTATCGGTGTAGGGTTACCTGATACTGGCCGCATTATCTTAGAAGTGCGTGACGGTGTGGTTCGCATCCGTACTGGCGCAGCTTGTATCGGTCAAGGTATGGCTACTATGGCTACTCAAGTTCTTTGTGAAACAACTGGTTTAACAGCTGACAAAGTATTTGTAGAACGCCCTGACACAGTACGTACACCAGACTCTGGTACAACTACTGCATCTCGTCAAACAGTATTCACTGGTGAAGCAACTCGCAAAGCAAGTCTTCGCTTGAAAGAAATGTTAGAAACTAAGTCATTAGAAGAACTGAATGGTGTAGAAATTTATGAAGAGTTCCTTGGTGAAACAGATCCATTCAACTCTGATAAACCACATCCAAAAAATCACGTTGCCTATGGTTACGGTGCTTGTGTAGCAACAATTGGTGAAGATAATAAAATTGCTGATTTACATGTAGCATACGACGTAGGTCGTGTAGTTAACCCACAATCTTGTGCTGGTCAAGCTGAAGGCGGCGCTATCATGGGTATGGGCTTTGCTGTAACAGAAGACTTCCCTTATAAAGATGGCTATGTAACAGCTAAATACGGCACTCTAGGTCTTCTTCGAGCGACACAATGTCCACCAATTCATGTAAGTTTGATTGAAAAGGGGACACCAGAACAATATGCATACGGCGCTAAAGGTATTGGTGAAATTTCCAGTATTCCAATTGCACCAGCTATTGCAAATGCGTATCGTCGTATTGACGGAGAACCACGTAGATCTTTGCCGATTCAACATACAGGTTATAAAAAATAGAATATTTGCTTAATGGGTAGGGGCCTAAGGCCCCTAGCCATCAAGGTTCCCACGTGAAGTCGATGAGATTTCTCTAAACTCTATCATGTACGATAGTATGACTATATAATTTTACTAGTAACTAAAACGTAAGATATGAGGTGATTCTTATGAGTAAAGCTATATCTGGCGTCGACCATGTAGATGGTATGCTGCCAATCCCGCAATTGTTTGCTTATGGCTTACAGCACGTACTAGCTATGTACGCAGGTGCAGTAGCGGTACCAATCATCATCGCACAAGCGATGAACTTACCTATTGAAGACTTAATTCGTTTGATTACGGCCGACTTGTTCACATGTGGTGTTGCTACATTGATTCAAACATTAGGCTTTGGTCCTATCGGTGGTCGTATTCCTCTTATTCAAGGTGTAACATTTGCTTCTGTAGGTCCAATGATTATGATTGGTCAGCAGCATGATATTACAACTATCTACGGTGCGATTATCGTAGCCGGTATCTTTACATTCCTTGTGGCTCCATTCTTTAGTCGTTTGATTCGTCTATTCCCACCTGTAGTAACAGGCACTATCATTACTATTATTGGTATCAACTTGATGCCAGTAGCAGTTAAATGGATGGGTGGCGGTGCAGGCAGTCCAAACTTTGGGGATCTGCTTAACATTGCTCTTGGTGTAGCTACATTTATTATTGTTATTATAACCTATCGATTTGGTAAAGGATTTATTGGTAATCTAGCAATCTTAGTAGGTCTTATCCTTGGTACAGCCCTTGCTATGCTTTGTGGTGTTACTGACTTCTCCGAAGTAGGTCGTTCTCAATGGGTATCCATTGTAACACCGTTCTATTTTGGTCTTCCAACCTTTGACTTTGCTTCTATGATTTCTATGATTATTGTAATGCTCGTAGTTATGGTTGAAACAACTGGTGACAGTATCGCAGTAGGCGAAATCGTTGATAAACCTATCGGTCAAAAAGAGTTGGCTGCAGTACTTCGTGCTGATGGCTTATCTACTTTAATCGGTGGTGTGCTTAACAGCTTCCCTTACACAGCGTTCGCTCAAAACGTTGGTCTTATCGCTGTAACACGCGTTAAGAGCCGCTTCGTTGTAGCAGCATCTGGTGTTATTCTTATTTTATTAGGTCTTTTCCCTAAATTAGCTGCTATCGTAGCTTGTATTCCAAATGCCGTTTTAGGCGGTGCAGGTATCGCAATGTTTGGTATGATCATTGCCAGCGGTATCCGTTCCCTTGGTAAAGTTAGCTTTGATGGTAACTACAACTTGATGTTAGTAGCGATTAGTATTGGTGTATCCATGATTCCTCTAGCTGCGCCTAACTTCTATGCACATTTCCCAGATTGGGCTCAAATTCTTTTGAAATCTGGTATCACAGCTGGTAGTATCATTGCCGTTCTTCTAAACGTTGTATTCAATGGCTTTGGTTACAAAACTGTTAACGAACCTAATCGTGCAATACGTAAATACCGTCACTTCACACGATTCAAAGGCTATCCTAAACATTTCTATCAATAATATATAGTTAGACGAGTTTATTCTCATACGATTACATGTATTGTCTTTCACAATAGAAACCTTGTTTGTATAGGTAAAACATCTATATACATGTTTTCGATTTTAAAAGGGCTCACTCTAGTTTTAGAGTGAGCCCTTTTTTGTGTGGAATCGTGTACTACTTTGGTATATAATTAAATAATATTATTACAAAGGAGAAGCATTATGAAAGACGAGCGATTTATAGTTACGTATCGAATAGAAGCAGGTTCATATGAAGAAGCAAAAGCAATTGCTTGGGCTGTTCAAGTAGAACAAACCATAGAGTTTCCTTATGAGTTTATTACTGATTCGTATATTAAAGAAAATATCACTGGTCGGTTAGAGAGCCTTGAGCCTATGGAACAAGGTTCTGCATATGTTAATGTTGGCGTTATGCCAAATGCTGTAATTGATGTATCTCGTTACTATGTGGCTCGTATTTCGTATCTTGTAGATACTACGGCATTAGAAGCGACACAATTTTTAAATGTTGTCTTTGGAAACTCGTCCTTACAACCTCATATTTGGGTGGTTGATGTAGAGTTATGTCCAACCCTTTATGATGTGTTTACAGGGCCTCAGTTTGGTTTACAAGGCATTCGTGACTTAGTGCACACACCGACACGACCTATGATTCAGGCGGTTGTAAAACCTATGGGAACACCTAATGAAGAGTTAGCTCGTATGTGTGGAGCTTATACACGTGGTGGGGCAGATGTTATTAAGGATGACCATGGTATCTCTAACCAGTCGTTCTCTCAATTTAAAGATCGGGTAAAGCGATGTGCTGCTATAGTGCGTGAAATGAATGATAAACACGGCAAACATACCTTATATGCAGCTAATGTGTCTGGCGATGGTACAGACGTAATAGAACGTGCTTATTTTGCTAAGGAAGCTGGCGCAACGGCCCTTATGGTGGCCTCAGGGCTCGTTGGGTTTGGTTGGCTACATAAACTAGCTAGTGATGAAAAATTACGATTGCCCATTATACATCATCCCGCTTATTCAGGTGGATTTGTAAGTCCTGGCACATCTGGTATAGCTGATTATCTACAATTAGGCTTGTTGCCTCGTATTTTTGGGGCTGATATGCCAATCTTTGTATCCTATGGTGGACGTTTTACTTTCACAGAGGAGCAATGCAAGAGAATTTCGAATTATATTAAACAACCTATGGCATTGATGAAAGCGGCTTGCCCAGCTCCAGGTGGTGGTGTAACAGATGCTCGTCTTAATGAACTAGTTAAGTTATACGGTAATGATACAATGTTCCTCGTTGGGGGCGATATGTTCCGTAGAGGTCCGGATATCGAGTCTAATATGGCTTACTTTGTAGAGCGTTTGACCGACTTATCTGAAAGCAAGTCATGATAGTTTACGGTTATTTAACTTAATACAATAGTTATATCGAATAACTAAGTCACTGACTTTCACAAAACTATGTAAAGAATTATGATTAAGTATATGGAGTGTTTTGATGAGTGAATCCTCACCGTTGGAGGTCCATGTCCTTGCTAGTGGTAGCAAGGGCAATTGTACAGTAATAAAAAAAGGAAACTCCGTCATATTGCACGATGTAGGCATTAGCTGTCGGCGCATCGTAAATGGATTAAAAGAATTGCATATCGATATGGCACAGGTAGAGGGCATATTTATCAGTCATGAGCATAGTGATCATATTGCAGGGCTACAACAACTGTTGAAACGCTTTGATATTCCTGTGTATACGAAACAGGGAACGTGGCGTGAAATACAAGATAAGCTCGTCGTACCAAAGAATCAATTAATTGAACTGACCAAAGGTAGTCTAACATTGGGGAATCTGATTGTAGAACCTTTTGCAGTGAGTCATGATGCAGCAGATCCAATCGGAATAAATGTATTTTCTGGAAACGACAAGGCTACAGTCGTGACCGATACGGGTATCATTTCTGATGATATATTACATAGACTGGATGATAGTACGTTGCTAGTACTAGAGGCTAATTATGATCCTCATATGTTGCGCTTTGGACCGTATCAACCTTTTTTGAAACAACGGGTGGCCAGTGATGAAGGCCATTTAAGCAACGAAATGGCAGCTCAAGCCTTGCTTATGATGAAGCGGCCTGATTTTATGCAAGTTATTCTGGCCCATCGTTCTGAAAACAATAATAATGCAGTTTTAGTAACTCAAACGATTGGAAAAATGCTAGTAGACGGTGGCGTACGCATTGGACCGGAAATGAAATTGCAACATGGTCAGCCTAATGAAATTGTGTCTATGCAATCTGTAAAGAGGTAGAAAATGAGATTTTATGTAGTTTGTATCGGAAAGTTAAAAGATGCTTATCTGCGGGATGGTGTTGCGGAATTCGTAAAGCGCATGCGGCCTTATGGTGGTATTACTATTACTGAATTAAATGAAAGTAAAATTGGCGATAAGCCGAGTGATGCGGATCGAAAACAAGTCGTTGCAGAAGAAGGTGAGCGTTTATTAAAAGCGGTTCCGAAGAGTGCTTATACAGTATTACTCGATGTGTACGGTAAGACAATGTCCTCTGAAGACTTAGCAAAGACTGTAGCAAAATTAGAAGTAGATGGTGTTAGCGATATGGCGTTCATCGTTGGCGGTGCTTTTGGGGTAAGCGATGAACTACGTAGATCTGTAAATTATAAATTATCCTTTAGCCCAATGACCTTTACCCATCAAATGGTACGCTTATTGCTAGTAGAGCAAATTTATAGAGCTTCTAAGATTAATCGTAACGAACCATATCATTGGTAATAGACTTATAAATTATTTATATAATATTCTTATAAAAAAGGAGTTTTATTATGCTATGTCGAATAGTATAATAAAGCAAGATGTATTTGTAAGGAGGAATTCACTATGAAAATCCAAGAAGTAATGAATAAATACCCTGTTACTGTTGGCAAAGATGCGCCAATTTCTGATGTAGCTGATTTGTTGGTAAAATATAATTTAACAGCTGTTTCCGTAGTGGATGACAACAATAAATTATTAGGTATTATTTCTGAAGGCGATTTGCTTTACAAAAAAGTACGTCCTCATGTACCTCACTATGTAAATGTATTAGGCGCTAGTATCTATTACAATGGCATTGGCGAATATAATGCTCAATTTAAAAAATTGTTAGCGTCTCATGTTCATGAGTTGATGACTGAAGAAGTAATTACAACTACACCGGATAAAGATGTAGAAGAAATTGTATCTGTTATGCTTGATCAACATTTGAAAAATGTTCCTGTAGTAGATAAGGATTACCATTTGATTGGTATCTTATCTCGCCGTGACATCATCAAATTGATTGCTAAAGATAACTAATTCGCATAATTATGTAATACATAGAAAGACCACCCGTTTTGGGGTGGTCTTTTAGTGTAAATTGAGAAGAATTGCATTGACCTTGCATTTATGTTATTATTAGGAGTGCATAATATACTACAGAAATTTGGGCGTATTGCCCTTCGAGGAGGACATATTTTAAATGAAAGCAACTGTAAATCCTGTTGATCAACACGTAGTAACGTTAACTATTGAAGTACCTGCAGCAGAAGTAGACAAAGGTATTAAACAAGCTGTAAAACGCATTGCAGGTCAAGTAAACATTCCTGGCTTCCGTAAAGGCCATGCGCCTCGCCGTATTTTGGAAATGAACTTCGGCAAAGAAGCTATCTTGGAAGAAGCATTCGAAGTATTGGCTAGCCAAAACTACAGTGCTGCACTTCGTGAAAACGATATCGTTCCAGTATCTGAACCAGAAATCGAACGCGAACAATTCGAAGAAGGTAAAGACTTGATTTTCAAAGCTACTGTAACTAAACGCCCTGAAGTTAAACTTGGCGATTACAAAGGCTTAGAAGCAGAAAAACAAGACGCTACAGTAACTGATGAACAAATCGAAGAACAATTGAACAACATTCGTGAACAACAAGCGAAAATGGTTGTTGCTGAAGAAGGCGCTACAATTCAAAAAGACGACTTCGCAGTAATCGACTTCGCTGGTTCCGTTGACGGTAAACCATTCGATGGTGGTGAAGGTAAATCCTACCCATTACAAATCGGTTCTGGTAGCTTCATTCCTGGCTTCGAAGATCAATTGATCGGCGCTAAAGCTGGTGATGATGTAACTGTAAAAGTAACATTCCCTGAAGACTACTTCGTAGCAGAACTTGCTGGTAAAGAAGCAGAATTCAAAACTCATATCCATGACATCAAACGTAAAGAGTTGCCTGAATTGAACGATGAGTTCGCAAAAGAAGCAAGCTCTTACGAAACTATTGAAGAATTGAAAAAAGATCTTCGCGCAAAAATGGAAGAAGACGCTTCCCGTCGTGCAATCGATACTTACAATGCTGACTTGATTCAAACAGCTGTTAAAAATGCAACTGTAGAAATCCCAGAAGTAATGATCGAAGATCGCGTAGAACAAATGATTCAAGAATTGGCTATGAACATGGAAGGCCGTGGCTTGAAACTTGATGACTACTTGAAATTCTCCAACAAAACTATCGAAGATTTACGCTCTGAATACAAAGATTCCGCAGCTGAAAACGTACGCGCTGATTTAGTATTAGATGCTATCGCAACTGCTGAAGGCATCGAAGTAACTCCAGATGATATGAACCGTGAAATCTTCATTATGGCTCAAAACTTTGGGGCAGATCCTAAAGAAGTTTGGGATATTATTGCAAAAGAAGGTCGTGTAGCTATGTTGGCAGGCTCTGTAGCTCGCAAAAAAGCAGCTCGATTCATTATTGATAATGCAAAAGGCGCTGAAGCGGCTAAATAATAGTTTGCTCAACTAGGTACATGAAAAGGTGAATATATGTATGTACCAATCGTAGTTGAACAAAGTGAACGCGGCGAGCGTTCCTATGATATTTACTCTCGCTTGTTAAAGGATCGCATTATCTTCCTAGGTGGACCTATCGATGATAATGTAGCAAATGCGGTAATTGCGCAAATGTTATTCCTAGAAGCAGAGGATCCTGATAAGGATATCCATTTGTACATTAATAGCCCCGGCGGTGTTGTAACTGCCGGCATGGCTATTTATGATACGATGCAATATATCAAACCAGATGTGTCTACCATTTGTGTGGGCTCTGCAGCGAGCATGGGGGCTGTGCTTTTAACAGCAGGCACCAAAGGTAAACGTTATGCGTTGCCTCATGCACGCGTTATGATTCACCAACCACTAGGTGGTGTTCAAGGGCAAGCATCTGAAATTGAAATCCATGCCCGTGAGATTCTTCGCATGCGTGAAGAATTAAATGGTATCTTAGCTTCTCGCAGTGGACAAGATATTGAGGTTGTAGCTCGCGATACAGATCGCGATAACTTCATGAGTGCTCAGGATGCCGTTGAATATGGCTTAATCGATGAGGTGCTCACAAGAGAACCTGTAGAAAGCAAGTAATGGAGGCGCCCATTGGCAAAAGATAAAGACACTATGCGCTGCAGTTTTTGTGGACGCACAAGCGAAGAAGTCCGCAAATTAGTAGCGGGGCCTAACGTATATATTTGTGATGAATGCGTTGAAGTATGTGAACGTATTATCGCTGATGAGTTAGGTGAAGTAGAGGCGGATGACTTCAACTTAAAAGAATTGCCAACGCCGAGAGAAATAAAAGCTCATCTTGACGAATATGTTATTGGTCAAGATGATGCTAAAATCTCTTTAGCCGTGGCTGTATATAATCACTACAAACGCTTACAAACAGATAATGTAGTTGATGATGTAGAATTACAAAAGGCTAATGTTTTATTCATTGGTCCTACTGGTAGTGGTAAAACACTATTGGCTCAAACCTTAGCGAAAATGCTAGAAGTACCATTTGCTATTGCAGATGCTACAAGCTTAACTGAAGCTGGTTATGTTGGGGAAGATGTGGAAAATATCTTGCTTAAAATTATCCAAGCAGCAGATTATGATATAGCTCGGGCTGAACGTGGCATTATCTATATCGATGAAATCGATAAGATTGCTCGTAAGTCTGAGAACCCTTCCATTACACGTGACGTGTCTGGTGAAGGTGTACAACAAGCATTGCTTAAAATCTTAGAAGGTACCGTAGCTTCTGTTCCACCTCAAGGTGGCAGAAAGCATCCCAATCAAGAAATGCTTCAAATCGACACTACAAATATTCTCTTTATTTGTGGTGGTGCATTTGATGGTATGGACAAGGTTATTACTAAGCGTACCGCTAAGAAAACCCTTGGTTTTGGTGCAGACGTACAACGCAAAGAAGAACGCAATGTATCAGCTATCCTAAAAGATGTTGTACCTGAAGATTTATTGAAATTTGGTTTAATTCCAGAATTCATTGGTCGTTTGCCTGTTATGGTAACATTGGACCAATTGGACAGAGAGGCATTAATTCAAATTTTGACAAAGCCTAAAAATGCATTAACAAAACAATATGAAAAAATTCTATCCCTAGATGGTGTAGAATTAACTTTCACTGAAGATGCATTAGAAGAAATCGCTGATGAAGCATTACAGCGAAAAACAGGTGCTCGTGGTTTGCGTGCTATCATTGAAAAGGTGATGAAACGCGTTATGTTCGAGGTTCCTTCCATGCCGGAAGTAGCTAAGTGCATAGTAAATCGTGAATCCGTGTTGAGCACAGGTGAACCTATACTCAAAAATGAGGCAGACCAAGACATCCAGTTGAAATCGTAATTCGAAGAAACTCATTTCTGTGTAGGAATGAGTTTCTTTTCATAATATAAATACCTGGAGGAAGTATGAATTTACTCGAAGTTGGGATTCCAACTGTACCTCTTAGAGGCATGGTTGTATATCCGAATATCGTGATTCACCTCGATATCGGTCGAGACAAATCCATTAAAGCGGTGGAAGCCGCAATGAACGAGGATCGCATTTTAGCAGTTGTCAGCCAAAAGGATGATGCTGTTGATGCGCCAACTGTTCATGACTTAGCCCAAATGGGTACATTAGTAAAAATTAAGCAAATGTTACGCTTACCAGGTGGTATTGTACGTGTTCTTGTAGAGGGCATTACACGTATTCGCGTAATGAATATTACAAGTATGGATCCGTACTATGTAGGGGACTACGAACGTGTAGCTTCCGAATTTGAAGACGATGTTGAGCTAGAAGCATATCGTCGTTTGGTTCAGTCTAAATTCGGCGAATGGGCTGAAGAGGCTAAATCTGTTACAGATGAAGGCGTTACACGCGTAATGGAGTTACGCGACCCATGTGAATTGGCTGATCAAGTTGCGTTCTTATTGCCTATTAATAACACTAAACGCCAAGAGTTACTTGAAGAATTATCTGTAGCTCGTCGTTTAAATATGATTGTAGGCATTTTGAATATGGAATTACAAATCTCTGATTTGGAAAACTCCATTAATAATCAAGTACGTCAATCTATGGAAAAAGCGCAAAAAGAATATTTCTTACGCGAAAAAATTCGTGTTATCCATGATGAATTGGGTGACAAAGGGGATCCAGAGGAAGAAGCTGAAGAGTTACGTGTTAAATTAAAAGCACTTAACCTTAGCGAAGATGTACATGAACGTATCGATAAAGAAATTTCTCGTTATAGCCGCATGCCACAATTGATGCCAGAAGCAACAATTTTGCGCAATTACCTAGATTGGGTATTGGCGTTACCTTGGAATGAATTAACTGAGGATCGCTTGGATATCAAGGAAGCTCATGCAATGCTTGAAGCGGATCATTATGGCCTTGAAAAGGTAAAGAAACGGATCCTTGAATTCTTAGCTGTTCGTAAGTTAACTGGTAAGAATAGTGGTTCTATTCTTTGTTTAGTAGGCCCGCCAGGGGTTGGTAAAACATCCTTGGCTACGTCTATCGCTAAAGCGATGAACCGCAAGTTCATCCGTGCATCCTTAGGTGGTGTTCGCGATGAAGCTGAAATTCGCGGTCATCGTCGTACGTATATTGGCGCATTGCCTGGTCGTATGATTCAAGGTCTTAAGAATGTAGGCACTAAGAATCCTGTATTCTTATTGGATGAAATTGATAAATTAGCATCTGACTATAAAGGGGATCCATCCTCTGCATTATTGGAGGTATTGGATCCAGAACAAAATAGTACATTTAGCGATCACTTTATTGAAGTGCCATTTGATTTCTCTGAAGTATTCTGGATTACAACGGCTAACGTTGCATCCAATATTCCTGGTCCTTTGCTTGACCGTATGGAAATCATCGAGTTATCTAGCTATATGGAACAAGAGAAGTTAGAGATTGCTAAGCGCTATTTAGTACCTAAACAAATCAAGAAAAATGGCCTTGAAGATTACAAGGTTAAATTATCTGATGCTGTGTTGAGAAAAGTAATTTCCGAATATACTCGCGAAGCTGGTGTTCGTACCTTAGAGAAGACAATTGCTAAGATTTGTCGTAAAATTGCTTATAAAGTCGTTGAAGAAGGTGGAGATGCACCGAAAGTAACGACAAAAAATCTTCACGAATTCTTGGGTGCTCCAATCTTTGTTGACCAAGAGCGTGAAAAGAAACCGCAAATTGGCTATGTAAATGGTTTAGCGTGGACTTCTGTAGGTGGCGTTGTATTGCCATGTGAAGCAACTACTATGAATGGTACAGGTAAACTTGCATTAACTGGTAGCTTAGGTAAGGTTATGCAAGAGTCTGGTCAAGCTGCCATGAGCTATATTCGCCACAATGCAAAAGCCTTAAAAATCGAAGACGATTTCTATAAGAAACTCGATATTCACGTTCACTTGCCTGAAGGTGCAACACCTAAGGATGGCCCTTCTGCAGGTATTACAATGACATTGGCTATGGTATCTATCTTAACAAACCGCAAGGTTCGTTCTGATATTGCCATGACTGGTGAAATTACATTGCGTGGCCGTGTATTACCAATCGGCGGTTTAAAAGAAAAGTTATTAGCAGCCTTGTCTAATGGCATTAAAGAAGTATTGATTCCGAAAGGCAATGAAAAGGATATTGCAGAATTGCCTGACATTGTAAAAGAAGGTCTCATTATTACGCCAGTTAAGACAATGGATGAAGTATTAGCAAAGGCACTTGTGTAATGCAAAAAAAGAAAAAATCCACTAAACAAATGGGCCCAAAACCACAATATACACGAAAAGAACCGAAGGGGCCTCGTATTATAGCAGCAAAATATAATACTTCCTGTGTGAAGGCGGATCAATATCCTGAAGGGGATACTGTAGAAATTGCTTTCATCGGACGCTCTAATGTGGGCAAATCTTCGTTGATTAACTCGTTGTGTAATTATCGTGGGTTAGCCCTCGTTAGTGGTCAACCAGGTAAGACAAAGACGATAAACTATTTTGATGTAGAGTCAAAAGAGGATATTTCTGAAACAGAGGAACGCCGTTACCATTGGTTCCTTGTTGACCTTCCTGGTTATGGATTTGCAAAGACAAATAAAGGAAACCGCAATTTGTGGTCTTCCTTTATTGCCGATTATATTTTACATTCTGAACGATTGATGTTGTTGTGTTTATTAATTGATGGTCGTCATCCTGAGATGCCTATCGATAAGGTAGCTTATGATTGGCTCGTTGAAGCTGGTGTACCATTACAAATTGTAGTGACTAAGGTCGATAAATTAACAGCTAAAGAAAAGTCTGCTAATCTAGCGATTATTAAGGAAATGTATCCAACTGCAACGCCGCCAATTCTGTATAGCTCTTTGAAGCATACTGGCCGTGAGCTTTTACAACAACGGATCAATAAAGTTCTAGTAGGAGATGAAGCATGAGTCAAATCAATGAATTAGAGATTATGGAACGCATTGCTCTAGATTTAGAGGGTGTGGAAGAGTCTCTTGCATCATCTTTTAATACAGGTGCAGAAGACTTTAATGCACTGATTCGACCATTATCTGCTGCAGGTGGCAAGCGCTTGCGTGCGCAATTATGTTTATTGATTGCTAATGCAGGTACCTCTGTAGAACGTCAGCGTATTAGAATTGCTGAAGCTGTAGAAATGCTTCATTTAGCTACACTGATTCACGATGATGTATTAGATCAAGCTGAGATTCGTCGCGGTGAAGATACTATACATATGCACAAAGGCAATAAGGTAGCCATCCTTAGTGGGGACTACTTGTTTGCTAAAGCATTCCAAATCGTATCTGAAATGCCTAATATGAAGTATTTACAAATTTTCTCCCATATCATTACTTGCCTTGTAGAAGGCGAGTTCATGCAAATGGAAGATGTATATCGCATCGATCAAGGTATTGAGCGTTATATGACTAAGACCCAAAAGAAAACAGCGGACTTTATGGAAGGCTGTATGGAATTGGGTGGCCTATTAGGGGGCTGGAGCGAATCTGAAATCGTTGAGTTGAAAAAATATGGTCATGCTTTGGGCATGGCATTCCAAATCACTGATGATATTATGGATTATCGTGAAACAACAGAGACGACGGGTAAACCAGTAGGGAATGATCTTCGCGAAGGTTTATTGACATATCCGTTGTTAAGTATCGTTAACGATGATAATAAAGATAAATTGCTTGCAGATATTAAGGCCTTGAATAATGGCGGTGATGAGCAGGCTATTATCGACTATGTTATCAGTCAAGGTGGTATTGATAATACATTAGCTGTAGCTGATCAATATTGTAAAGATGCTTTGGCGGCACTCGATGCTGTACGCGATTTCCCAGGGAAGGAATTCCTTGTGATGGCAGTAGAAAATTTAGCTGATAGAAAGGTATAATATGGAACCATTCGAACCAAAACCGGACTTCGAATATCCCATACAAAAACCTTCTTTTGATAGTGTAGTTCGTCAAAAGCGTCGCGAAGCTGAATTAAAGGCTGATCAAGAACGGTATAAGGTGGCAAATCAACACGTTCCTGAGGAACCGGAAGATGAACCTATTTATACTGAAATGGAACAGAAAATGATGGACGAAGCGCGGGAGCTATCCCTTGTGGGCCATCTATCTGAATTGCGAAAGCGTCTGATTATAATGGCTGTTGCAGTTGTTATAGGAACTTGTATTTCTTATTATTATGTAGACTTTTTATTGGAAATACTCCTAAAACCAGCTGGTAAGCTCTATTATATGAAACCAACTGAAGCCTTCTTTACATATATGAAGGTGTCTATAGTAGGTGGTCTTATCATAGCGGCGCCTATTATATTGCATCAGATTTGGCTATTTGTTAAGCCAGCCCTTACGGTGCGAGAAAAACAGCTATCTAACTGGATTTTACCGGTTGCCATAGGACTATTTGGCATCGGTATTGTATTTTCTTATTTTCTCGTGCTACCTGCAGCCGTAAAGTTCTTTATGGGCTTCGCTACAGACGAGTTACAACCGCTATTTTCCATCGGTCAGTACATGGACTTTGTATTATCCTTTGTACTACCCTTTGGATTTATCTTTGAGTTGCCGTTGATTTTAATCATCTTGGGATATTTCAACTTAATTACATCACGTTTTTTAAAAACGAAACGTAAGATATTTATTCTTATATCCTTTATCATAGGTGCTGTCATTTCACCAACACCGGATATGTTCTCTCAAACGATGATTGCATTGCCTATGATATTGCTATATGAAACGAGCCTATTTGTATTGGCTAAGATTATGAAGCGCTAAGGAGTTTATTTAGGAGGAACGATGAAAACCTACGAAAATTTAACCACTTATAACCCCGGTGAAATAGAAGGGAAATGGTATTCTTATTGGGAAAACCAAGGATACTTTCACGAAGAAGTAGACACAAATAAAGAACCATTTAGTATCGTATTGCCGCCTCCTAATGTAACTGGTATGTTGCATATGGGCCATGCTTTAGATAATACATTGCAAGATATTCTTATCCGTTTCAAACGCATGCAAGGCTACAATGTTTTGTGGATGCCTGGTACTGACCATGCTGGTATTGCTACACAAATCAAGGTAGAAGAGATGCTCGCTAAAGAAGAGGGTAAATCTCGTTATGATTTAGGCCGTGAAAAATTTGTAGAACGCGTATGGGAATGGAAAAAAGAATACGGTGATACTATTGTAAAACAAATCCGTAGCTTAGGCGCATCTTGTGACTGGTCTCGCGAACGTTTTACATTGGATGAAGGATACTATTATGCAGTGCGTGAAGTATTCGTAAGCCTTTATGAAAAAGGTTTAATCTATCGTGGTGAACGTATTATCAACTGGTGCCCTCGCTGTGCTACTGCTTTATCTGATGTTGAAGTTGAACATGAAGACGAACATGGCCACTTATGGCATATTAAATATCCTGTAAAAGGTGAGGATAATCGTATCGTAGTTGTTGCTACCACACGTCCAGAAACAATGTTCGGTGACGTAGCAGTAGCAGTAAATCCTGATGATGATCGTTATAAAGACCTCATCGGCAAAACATTAATTTTACCATTTGTTAATCGCGAAATTCCTGTAATTGCCGATGATTATGTAGATGCTAGCTTCGGTACAGGCTGTGTAAAAATTACGCCTGCTCATGACCCTAATGACTTTGAAATGGGCCAACGTCATAATTTGGAATCCATCGTTGTTATGAACAATGATGCCACAATGAATGAAGGTGCTGGCAAGTTCAATGGCATGACTCGTGAAGAAGCTCGTAAACAAGTTGTAGCTGAACTCAAAGAACTAGGCTTACTTGAAAAAATCGATGATCATGACCATGCAGTAGGTCATTGTTCTCGTTGTAACACAATTATTGAGCCAATGGTATCTAAACAATGGTTCGTAGATATGAAACCATTAGCAGAGCCAGCTCTTAAGGTTGTTAAAGATCACGAAGTAGAGTTCGTTCCTGAACGTTTTACAAAAACTTATGTAAACTGGCTTGAAAACATCCGCGACTGGACGATTTCCCGTCAATTGTGGTGGGGCCATCGTATTCCTGCATGGTACTGCGATGAATGCGGCGAAACAATCGTTAGTCGTGACGATATTACGGAATGTCCTCATTGCCATGGTCATGTTACACAAGATCCAGACGTTCTTGATACATGGTTCAGTTCTGGCTTGTGGCCATTTGCTACAATGGGGTGGCCTGAGCAAACTCCTGAGCTTAAACAATGGTATCCAACAAGTGTTCTCGTAACTGGCTACGATATCATCTTCTTCTGGGTTGCTCGTATGATCTTTATGGCTCTTGAGTTCGAACATGAAATTCCATTTAAACATGTATTTATTCATGGTCTTGTTCGTGATAGCCAAGGTCGTAAAATGAGTAAATCCTTGGGCAATGGTATTAATCCTCTTGAAGTTATCGACCAATATGGTGCCGATGCATTGCGCTTTACTCTTGTTACTGGTAACACACCAGGTAATGATATGCGCTTCTATATGGAACGTGTTGAGGCTAATCGTAACTTTGCCAATAAGATTTGGAATGCATCCAAATTTGTATTGATGAATCTTACAAATTATGATGAAAGCTTCGTTCCAACTGCAGATGATTTGACATTAGCAGACCAATGGATTGTTCAAAAATATAACGAAACAGTACAAAGTGTAACGTCTAATCTCGATAAATTCGAGTTGGGTGAAGCTGCAAGTTCTGTATATGATTTCATTTGGAACACATACTGTGACTGGTATATTGAGTTAGCTAAACCTCGTTTATACAACGATGGTAATGAACGTGATCGTCGTACAGTTCAATATTTACTTGTAACAATCTTGCGTCACATGCTTGAATTGTTACATCCATTTATGCCGTTCGTAACAGAACATATTTGGCAACATTTACCTCATGAAGGGGATAGCATCGTTGTTGCAAAATGGCCTGAAGCATTAAAGTTTGATAATCTTGAAGGTGCAGCACGTCAAATGGAAGTTATGATGGATGCCATCAAGGGTATTCGTAACATGCGTGCTGAAATGAATGTGCCTTTAGGTAAAAAAGCTGAGGTTATCGTAGCACCAACAGATGAAGCATTAGCTCAAACTGTAGCAGATCATAGCGATTACTTTGTTACATTAGCTTGGGCTGAGAAGGTAACAATTCTTGGTGCCGATGATCCAAAACCAGAAAATGCAACTGTAACAGTTGTAAATGGTATGGAAGTATATCTCTTACTTAAAGACTTGATCGACGGTGAAAAAGAAAGAGAGCGTATTGCAAAGGAAAAAATCCAAATGGAAAAAGAAATTTCCCGTTTGGAAGGCAAATTGTCTAACCAAGGCTTCCTCGCAAAAGCTCCAGAAGCTGTAGTAGCAAAAGAAAAAGAAAAGTTAGAAGAATATAAACAAAAACAACAAGCGTTATTGGAACGTGAAGCGTTCCTTGAAACCTTATAATAGGAGGTTTATATGACATATCAAGAGGCCTTAGCCTATTTAGAACAGGCATCTTCATTCGGTATTAAGCCTGGCCTTGAACGAATTACAGCGCTTATGGAAGCCCTTGGGAATCCACAAGATGACTATAAGATTGTTCATGTAACAGGCACGAATGGTAAGGGCTCGGTTACCTCATATATTTCCTACGCACTGTTTACAAGTGGACTACGGGTGGGGCGATTTACATCGCCTCACCTTCAATCCTATACGGAGCGAATTCAAATCAATGATGGAAATATAACAGAGGAAGCCTTCGGTAATCTAATTAGTCGTGTAAAAGTGGCAGTTGATACTATCATTACTAACGGCATAGAAGCGCCAACGCAATTTGAAATTTTGACGGCTGCTGCCTTTTTGTTCTTCAAAGAACAAGATGTGGACTATGCGGTGGTGGAAGTTGGTTTAGGTGGATTACTAGATTCTACTAATATCGTGACACCAAAGGTATCGGTTATTACCAATGTAACAATAGACCATCAAGCGTATTGTGGTGATACTGTTGAGGAAATTGCGCGTCATAAGGCAGGGATTATTAAATCTAAAGTTCCTGTTGTAACGGCTGCACAGGATGCACCGCTTCGTATTATTGAAGAGGTAGCTAAAGAGAAGCATGCTAAAGTATATGCTTTCAATAAAGACTTTGGTATAGATAGCCGTAGTGCTGTAACTGGTGGCCAAATGATTACGGTTAGTACTAATGATGCCGCTCCTGCAATGTTGTTTACGACAATGGCAGGCATTCACCAATCTGTCAATCTTGCGTGTGCATTAATGGCTGTACGGTTACTGATGAAAGAAGATACTAACATCAGTGAAGAAACGATGCGTGAAGGATTTGCTCGCACTACGTGGGCAGGTCGATTTGAAGTTAAACGAGGCTTGGATCGCACCTTTATCTTTGATGGTGCTCATAATGCGGCAGGTGCTGAATCTTTCAGTATGACCTATGCTGAATTATTTAAGGGCACTCCAAAAACGATTGTGATGGCAATTCTTAAAGATAAAAATCAAGATGCTATTATCCGCGAAGTTGTTAAGGCAGGCGATACGGTTCTAGTTGTACCAGCTCCAACAGATAGAACTGAAGTGCCAGAGGTTTTGGTTGAGAAAATACGTCACATCGTTCCAAAAGCTATAGCGCAAACAGCAGATTCTGTTGAAGACGCATTGGCTTTAGCATATAAACATACAAAAACTGGTGATATTATCACTGTTTGTGGTTCTTTATATATTTTAGGAGATGCTCGTCAGTGGTTTAACCATGAGATGAGTCACTAAGGTGAGCCTATGGAACTCTCACTTATTCCTAATCAGAAGAGAATTACATTTTATATTGAACGTTTAATTTATGGCGTTGTTGTGGCCATGCCTTTGCAACCAATGGTGGGTGATGTGCTCCTTTGGCTAGCAATAGGACTTGCACTATATGATTTAATATCTAGTAAATCTTTGAGCTTACCAACAGGCTATTTATCGTGGTCTGTTATGATTTTTGTAGTATGGACTGGCATATCTTCTATAGTTTCAGAAAATTGGGATTGGTCAATTCAAAGTTGGTTTTATCAAATTGTGGCCAGTGGCGGTATGTATTATTTAGTTCGTACATACATTCAAACGCCTAAACAGTGGAACTATTTTCTTCGTGCCTTGCTAGGTACTGCTGTTCTAGTGTGTATTATAGGTGCGTATCAATATGTATTTGTTCCTAATATACATATTAAAGAGTGGGTAGATGCGGCACAGTTCCCTAAATTGATGCGTCGCATGTCGTCTACATTACAAAATCCTAATTTATTGGGCGCCTATCTATTGATGGTACTCAGCGTATGTATCAGTTATATCTTGGTATATATGAAGGAAAATCGTACGCGCGAAGTTATTTCAATGCTAATTATAGGTATTATATTATTCTTAACGATGCTATTAACCTATTCTCGGGGAATTTGGATTAGCTTCGGAGCGATGATTTTGTACTGGGCAATCTTTGTGGAGCGAAGATTATTCTTATCCCTATTAGCAGTGCCAATAATTTTATATTTTTATGATGGTGAAATAGCTTCAAGGTTGTGGTCTATATTCCAAGGTCACGATACGTCAGCTGATCTTCGATGGGCCTTATGGGATAGTACTATGTATATCGTACGAGAAAATCCTATCTTTGGTATTGGGTGGAATACATTTTATTTAGTATATCCAGATTATAATTACTATATTCAAGGACCTCACATCTTGATGTATCATGCTCATAATTTATATCTTAATATGTTAGCTGAAACAGGTATTCCAGGATTGCTATCATTCCTAGCAGTTATCGTAGGTCATGTTATTACATCTATAAGACTTAAAGGCGATATATTCCGTCAAGCTGCACAAATAGGTGTAGGTGCTTTGGCTATAGGTGTTTTATTTAGTGGCTTATCTGATTTTGAGCTATACAGTCATCAAGTGACTATTGTATTTTGGCAATTGTTTGGCTGGGTAGGGGCCTTTGTAAAAGTTCAACTGTCTGCTGATAAATCTGCATAATTGTCATATCTTGTATAATTAGCATGTTTTATGGTAGATATATAATTTCATAATATGGTATAATTAATACATACCTTGGGTAGGTACGTATTAAGTAGTATAACCGGTTTTCTAATGTTAGACATAATTGAACATTATCGTTGGCATTTGAAAGCCGGTTTTTTGTATATCTTTGTATCTTTATAGGGAGGTGTATGGTCTAGTTCTTGTGTATGAGATGTTGTTTTATATTGAAAAGGGTCTATATATTGTATAGAGAGAGTTCGATTTAATTGAAAAACATCAATATATGCCATAAATCGATAATTCCTGTGAGTTATAGCGATGTGAATAAAACTTATGTGAATATATGAAAATCTATGCATTTTAATCATAATGCACCCATAAAATGTATAAAAAAATACATTTTAGTCATATAAGTTGACAATACGTTGGATGTGGACTACGATGAAGTCGGTTTAAGGAACGACCAAGAGATCAAACTGTCGTTTATACAATGTTACTCTTAAAGGAGATGGTAATGGTGATAGACATCAAAGACCGCGTTAAATGTGCGGCCCTCCAAGGTAAAATTGTCACTGCTTATGATGCAGCTCTTTTGATTAACCCTAACGATAAAGTTGGTATTTCCGGCTTTACTCCATCTGGTTATGCAAAAGCAGTGCCATTGGCATTGGCAGAAAGAATGGAAAAAGAACCATTCAAAATTGATTTGTGGACAGGTGCTTCCGTAGGTGATGAAGCTGATGGTGCGTTAACTCGTGCTAACGGTATCAATCGTCGTTTCCCATATCAAACAAATGGGGATACACGTAAAGCCTTAAATAGCGGTGCTGTTAAATACATTGATATGCATTTAAGCACAATGGCACAAAATGTTCGCTATGGCTTCTTTGGTGATTTAGATGTAGCAATTATTGAAGCTGCACAAATCAACGAAGATGGCTCCATTGTTCCAACTACATCTGTTGGTAACTCTCCAACATTTGTTAGCCAAGCTAAAAAAGTTATCGTAGAAGTGAATGTATCCCAACCACTTTCCTTGGTAGGTATGCATGATATCTATGAACCACTCGATCCACCACATCGTAAACCAATTCCATTGGAAACACCTGGTGATCGTATTGGTACTGAAGCAATTCCTTGTGATCCAAGTAAAATTGTTGCAGTAGTACCTTGTGATGTTCCTGATACAACAAGACCTTTGGCACCTATCGATGATGATGCAAAAGCAATGAGTCAACACCTTATCAAATTCTTCGAACAAGAAATTGCAGAAGGTCGTTTACCTAAAAACTTGCTTCCATTACAATCTGGTGTAGGTTCCGTGGCGAATGCTGTAATCAGTGGTCTTGCTAAAGGCCCATTCACAGATTTGTCCATCTATACAGAAGTAATCCAAGATGGTATGTTCGACTTGATCGATGCTGGTAAAGTAACTGTATGTTCTGGTACTGCATTAAGTCCTTCTCCAGATGGGTTGAAACGTTTCTATGCGAATATTGATGAATATCGTAAAAAAATCATTCTTCGCCCACAAGAAATTTCCAACAACCCTGGTATTGCTCGCCGTATTGGTGTCATTGCCATGAATACCGCTATCGAATTTGATATTTTTGGCAATGT
>USAV01000001.1 GCA_900552715.1 uncultured Veillonella sp. | reverse complement strand
ATATCCATAATCCACACATCAGAGCCTATTTGCTCATTGCGAACGACTTCGCCCTGTTCTACATAGCCACTCATGGTTTTACTCCAATTCAAAATCTTGTAATGCTTCTACATTGTAGTTAGCATCATCTTTACGATTAGCTACAACGCGCAATACTTCACGAGCTGTATCAAGGCTTGTTAAGCATGGTGTACCCATTTCTACAGCGAGACGACGCAATTGGAAGCCTTCACGTTCAGGGCGTTTACCTGCAGTCAATGTGTTAAGTACAAGATCTACTTTATCTTGACGAATGTGGTCAGCACAGTTGTCATCACCTTCAGAGATTTTGTTAACTACCTTGCAGTCAACACCATGTTCTTTGAAGTATTTACCAGTACCTCCCGTTGCTTCGATATGGTAACCCAATTCAATGAAGCCTTTTGCCAATTGGCTAGCTTCCTCTTTATCGCGGTCTGCTACGGTCATAAGAATTGTACCATCTTCTGGGATACGCATGTTGGCGCCATTGATAGCTTTAAACAATGCTTCAGAATATGTACGACCAATCCCCATAACCTCACCAGTAGATTTCATTTCAGGTCCAAGAGCGATTTCTACAAGGCCCATTTTGGAGAAGGAGAATACAGGTGCTTTTACAGCTACATATGGTTTATTAGGTACAAGACCGAGTGGCAAGCCCAAATCTTTTAAGCTTTCACCAAGAGCAATGCGTGTTGCACATTCTACCATATTGATGCCTGTAACCTTAGAAATGAAAGGTACAGTACGGCTAGAACGAGGGTTAACTTCGATTACGTTAAGTTCACCGTCAGCCACGATATATTGAATATTAAGTACACCTTTAACATTAAGGCCTACTGCAATACGACGTGTATAGTCCACGATTTGATCAATCAATTCTTGGCTCAAATGTTGAGCTGGATAAACGGCCATGGAGTCACCAGAGTGAACACCAGCGCGTTCGATTTGTTCCATAATACCAGGAATACATACGTCAGTACCATCGGAAATAGCGTCAACCTCTACCTCCATACCAACCATGTAACGGTCGATAAGAACAGGATGTTCCTTGGATGCAACTACGGCTTCCTTCATGTAAACATCAAGTTCTTTATCGTTGTATACGATTTCCATAGCACGGCCGCCCAATACATAAGAAGGACGTACAATCAATGGATATTTCAAGTTTTTAGCTGCTGCTTGTGCTTCTTCATCAGAGGTTACAAGCGCACCTACTGGACGTGGAATACCAAGTTTTGCCAACAATTCATCAAAGCGTTCACGGTCTTCTGCCATATCGATGCTATCTACGGACGTACCGAGGATTTTGACACCGCGCTTAGCTAATGGACCTGCCAAGTTAATTGCTGTTTGACCACCGAATTGAGCAATAACGCCAGCTGGTTTTTCTTTATCGATGATTTCCATTACATCGTCCACTGTTAATGGTTCGAAGTACAGGGAATCAGAAATATCAAAGTCTGTAGACACTGTTTCTGGGTTATTGTTAATCATAATGGATTGATAACCCGCTTTACGAAGTGCCCAGGAGGAGTGTACGGAGCAGTAGTCAAACTCTACGCCTTGACCTATACGAATTGGACCGGAACCAAGTACGACAACAGATTTTTCACCGAGTGGTTTAACTTCGTCTTCTTGTGCATAAGCACTGTAGTAGTACGGTGTTTTAGATTCGAATTCTGCAGCACATGTATCTACATATTTATAGGTTGGAAGAATGTTCCATTCTTTACGTTTTGCACGAACCTCTTCTACTGTTGTATTAGCATAACGGGCGATAACAGAATCAGTGAAGGAATAGCGTTTTGCTTTGCGCAATACTTCTTCTGTTAAGCCATGTTCAGCCAATGCTTTTTCTACATTAACAATGTTTTTGATTTTTTCAATAAAGAATGTATCAATTTTTGTAATGTAGTGAATTTTTTCTACACTAATGCCCTTGCGAAGTGCTTCTGCTACAACATAGATACGTTCATCATCTACTAAATGTAAACGTTCAATCAATTGTTCCATAGACTCATGAGAGATTTTCTTTAGCTCAATATGGTCTAAACCAATTTCCAAGGAACGAATTGCTTTAAGCAAGGAGCCTTCCAAGGAGCGATCGATAGCCATAACTTCGCCAGTAGCCTTCATTTGAGTGCCCAATGTGCGGTCTGCCAAATTGAATTTTTCAAATGGCCAACGTGGGAATTTCGTTACTACATAGTCAAGTGTAGGTTCGAAGCATGCTTTTGTTTCACCTGTTACAGCATTTGTAATTTGATCCAATGTCATGCCTACTGCAATTTTTGCAGCTACCTTCGCAATTGGATAGCCAGTTGCTTTAGATGCTAATGCAGAGGAACGGGATACACGAGGGTTTACTTCGATAACGATATATTCATTGCTATTTGGATTCAACGCGTATTGTACGTTACAACCACCTTCGATTTTCAAATAACGAATAATTTCTACAGAAGCAGTACGAAGCATTTGGTATTGAATATCGTTTAATGTTTGGCTTGGTGCCACAACGATGGAGTCACCAGTATGTACGCCTACAGGATCGATATTTTCCATATTACATACGATGATACAGTTATCTGCACTATCGCGCATTACTTCGTATTCGATTTCTTTCCAGCCTGCTACAGAACGTTCTGCTAGGATTTGGTGAATTGGTGAAAGTTTCAAACCACGACGTGTGATTTCATACATTTCATCTTCATTATGCGCAATACCACCACCAGTACCGCCCAATGTGTAAGCAGGACGGATGATGATAGGATAACCAATGCGATTAGCAAAGGCTACCGCTTCTTCAAGGTCGTTAAAGATATCGGATTCAGGAACTGGTTGATTGATTTCCTTCATCGCTTCTTTGAAGAGTTCACGGTCTTCTGCTTGTTTAATAGCTTCAAGTGTTGTACCTAGAAGTTTTACACCGTATTCTTCTAATACGCCAGCTTCAGACAATTGTACGGCCATATTAAGACCTACTTGGCCACCCAATGTAGCCAATAAGCCCCAAGGGCGTTCTTTTTTAATTACTTCTGTTACGAATTCAAGACTAATCGGTTCTACATATACGCGGTCTGCAATATCTGTATCGGTCATAATTGTAGCAGGATTGGAGTTAACCAATACTACTTTATAACCTTCTTCACGAAGGGAACGGCATGCTTGTGTACCAGCATAGTCAAACTCTGCAGCTTGGCCGATAATAATTGGACCAGAACCAATTACAAGTACTTTTTTTGCTTCTGTGGTCATATTATTTTCCCTTTCTCATTAAGTCTTCAAATTCGTCAAATAAATATAGATTATCAGTAGGTCCTGGGGATGCTTCTGGATGATATTGTACAGAGAAGATAGGCAATTCTTTATGGCGCATACCTTCTACAGTACCATCATTTACACTGCGATGTGTAATTTCTACAAAATCTGGCAAGGAAGTATCATCTACTGCATAGCCATGATTTTGAGATGTAATATATACGCGGCCTGTACGTAAATCTTGTACTGGATGGTTAGAGCCACGGTGACCAAATTTTAATTTAAATGTTGTACCACCATAGGCTTGAGCCAATACTTGATGGCCCATGCAAATGCCGAAGATAGGCTTTTTACCGAATAATTTCTTTACTTCTTCTACAGCATAGCCAAGATCTTGAGGATCTCCAGGGCCGTTAGATAAGAATACACCATCTGGATTTGCTGCCAATACATCTTCAGCCTTAGCATCTGCAGGGAATACTGTTAGACGACAACCAGCTGCTTCTAAAGAGCGAAGGATATTTTCCTTTACACCATAGTCCATTACAGCTACATGGAACTCTGCATTTTTATCGCCACGCATACCTTGCCATTTTGTAGTTACACGCATAACTTGATCTGTTGGCAAGTCTTGTTTAAATAATTTTTGAATATCTTCCATAGGATAATCAGAACGTACAAGTACGCCTTTCATTACGCCATGGTTACGAAGTACACGTGTAATAGCACGTGTATCTACATCATAAAGGCAAGGGATGCCGTGTAAACGAAGATACTCGCTAAATAAGCCTTCATTTTGCCAGTTAGATGGGAAATCACACAGTTCTCCTACGATAAAGCCCTTACAATATGGTTTAGGGCCTTGAGTAATAGCATTCAATGTACCATAATTACCGATCAAAGGATATGTTAATGTAATAATTTGATCCGCATAGGATGGATCAGTCAAGATTTCTTGATACCCTGTCATACCTGTGTTAAATACAACTTCGCCTACTGTTGGAGCGCCACCTAATAAGGAACCTTCAAACACGGAACCATCTTCAAGAACTAACTTGCCTTTCATTATAAGACTACGCCCTCCTTCATAACTACTTTGCCATCAACTACTGTGAGTTTGGCCTTACCTGTAACAGTCATACCATCAAATGGGCTGACTTTGCCTTTTGTATAGAATTTATTTCGATCTACTGTCCACTCTTCAGTTGTAGAGAATACAGTAATATCTGCTGGTTTACCAACTTCAAGAACACCTGCATCAAGACGCATTAATTCAGCTGGACGTGTACTCATATAGTACACAACTTGGTCAATGCTGAGTTTATCTGGACCATACGCATTGGTAATAACCGCTGCCAAAGATGTTTCGAGACCACTGAAACCATTAGGAGCACAGCAGAACTCATGGTCTTTTTCTTCATACGCATGCGGTGCATGGTCTGTAATAATTGCATCAATTGTGCCATCTTTCAAGCCTTCTAATAATGCTTGACGATGATCTTCGGAGCGAATTGGAGGAGCCATTTTGAACGCTGGATTGTATTCGCGTAAATATTCATCTGTGAAAGATAAATGTTGGGTTGTAACTTCACATGTTACATTAAGACCTTTTGCTTTTGCGCGACGAACCATGTCCACTGTATTTTTACTACTTACGTGTGCAATATGAATGTGACCGCCTGTCATTTCAGATAATAAAATATCACGAGCAACCGCTAAATCTTCAGCTACTGCAGGACGACCAATAACACCTAGTTCATAGGAAACGATGCCTTCATGCATATGACCATTTTTAGTCAATGTAATATCTTCTGCATGGTCGATAACCATTTTATTAAACATGGAGGAGTATTCTAAGGCACGACGCATAAATGCAGCATTTTCTACATAGTGACCATCATCGGAAAATGCTACTACACCAGCTTCAGCCATATCGCCCATTTCAGCAAGTTCCTTACCTTCAAGACCTTTGGATACAGCACCAATAAATTCTACTTTCACAACGCCAGTGAGTTCAGCCTGTTTTTGTAAACCTCTTACAAGTGCAGCATTATCTACAACTGGGTTAGTGTTAGCCATAGTAACAACACGTGTGAAACCACCAGCAGCAGCCGCTTGTGTACCAGAGTGGAAATCTTCTTTAGCTTCTTGGCCTGGTTCACGCAAATGTGTGTGAATATCGATAAGGCCAGGTGCTACGATAAGACCTGTTGCATCATATACTTCAGCGCCTTCAGCACTTAAGTTTTGACCGATGGCTGCAATTTTACCATCTTTTACGAGAACGTCTGCTACTTCGTTTTGTTTTTTTGCCGGATTAACTACCGTACCATTTTTAATAAGCAAGCTCACTACCGTCACCTCCGATAATAGTTAAGTACAATACAGCCATACGTACAGCTACGCCATTACGTACCTGTTCTTGAATTACGGATTGATCAGAATATGCTACATCTGGTGCAATTTCAAGGCCACGGTTCATAGGACCTGGATGCATTACCATCACATCATCTTTAGCCAATTTCAATACATCATTGTTAATACCAAAGATACGAGCATATTCTCTATTTGTAGGATACAACGCAGAATGAATACGTTCTAATTGAATGCGAAGTACGTTAACCACATCTGCATCAACTACTGCTTCACGAATATCGTGGTGTACGGTAACACCTAATTTTTCGAGCTCTGGATATACCATAGTACGAGGACCAGCCAAATGTACTTTAGCACCCATTTTAGTAAGGCCATAAATATTAGATCTTGCTACACGGCTATGCATAATATCGCCTAAGATAACAATTTTTAAGCCTTCAATAGATTCTTTTTTCTCTAAGATGGAATACATATCTAACAAAGCTTGTGTTGGATGTTCATGAGCACCATCACCAGCATTGATAATGATAGGATCTACTGCTTTTGTGGCATATAGAGGAGCCCCTTCTGCACTATGACGCATTACAATAGCATCTGTGCCCATGTAGGACATAGTAAGCAAGGTATCACGGAAGCTTTCACCTTTACCCATGGAAGAACCGCTTGGAGAAAGATTAATAACGTCAGCCCCTAAATATTTACCAGCCAATTCAAAGGAACTACGGGTACGAGTACTAGGTTCCATAAAGAGATTAATAATGGATTTCCCCTTTAAAAGTGGAACCTTCTTATCATCAGAAAGAACGATTTTCTTCATTTTCTTTGCCACATTCAAAATCAATTTGATTTCTTCAGGTGACACATTTTGCAAACCCAATAAATGTTTGCCTTTTAGGCTAACTTGTCCCATGATTTCCTCCTAACTCACGTAACAAAAAAGACCTTTTGCCCAGGGCAAAAGGTCAAATAGTTTGCACAAAGAAGCCCTTATGGGGGCGCTTCAACTATATTCCTTTCTCAGCCTCTCTGGACTAAATTAAAAGGTTTTGTACTATGCAATGGTCTCTCGTACCATAGGTGCATTTTCTTTATTTATTGTACTGAATCTGCCCTTGAAAGTCAATGTAAAAGCGAAAGTTCATAAGTATTTTAAAAAGAGGACAAGCCCAGTAAAGTGGCTTGTCCTCTCTATATTTAAGTAATTGTCAGAACCCAAGGAATCTATAATTAGACATTAATAGTTTCTATTATTACAATCGTACATTATCGATTCATAGGATACAGTTTTGGTGGATTTTGATCATCATTTTGTTGATCTTGCTGTGAACCATATGGAGCTTGACCTTGTTGACCATTAGTCATTGGATTTTGTTGAGGTTGACGTTGATCACGACGACGTGTATTTTGAGATGCAGTCGGTCTTGGTTTAGTCAATTCATCAATAGATACAGCATTCGGAATTGTTACGGAAGGAGTATCTTCGTGGACGTCATCAAGTTCACTGAAGGAAGGTCCTGTCTTAGCTGCTTGGGCAGCCTTACGTTCTGCCTCAATTTGTTGACGTGCAAGCTCTGCACGACGACGAGCATTTTCTTGCTGTTCTTTGACACGTTGAATTGCTTCAGCTCGTTCTTTTGCTTTACGTTCCACTTCAGCTTGTGCAAGTGCCTGTTGACGAGCTTCTTCTGCTTTGCGTTCCGCTTCTAAATGAGCTTGGTAGCGTTCTTCAGCAATACGTTTTGCCTCTGCTGCTTGACGTTCAGCTTCTGCTCGTTCTGCAGCCAATCTAGCTTGTTCAGCCTTACGTGCCTCAGCAGCTATACGAGCTTCTTCGGCTTTACGAGCTTCTTCTGCTCGTCTAGCTTCTTCTATGCGACGCGCTTCCTCTGCTCTACGAGCCTCTTCTGCACGTTTCGCTTCGGCTGCGATTCGAGCTTCTTCAGCCTTACGAAGTCCTTCTGCCCGTTTTGCTTCGGCTGCGATTCGAGCTTCCTCGGCCTTACGTAATTCTTCCTGACGTTTTGCTTCAGCAGCAACGCGGGCTTCTTCGGCTTTACGGGCCGCTTCGAGACGTTCTTGTTCCGCCTTGCGTTGTGCCTCTAGTCTAGCCGCTTCTAAACGACGTACTTCTTCTGCTCTTCGTGCTTCTTCTGCCAAACGAGCTTGTTCAGCTTTACGAGCCGCTTCAATTCTAGCTTCTTCAGCCTTACGCGCTTCTTCAGCTCGCTTAGCCTCTGCTGCAACACGAGCTTCCTCTGCTTTACGAGCCGCTTCAATTCTAGCCTCTTCTGCCTTACGCGCTTCCTCAGCACGACGCGCTTCCTCAGCTTTTCTTGCCGCTTCAATACGCTGTGCTTCTAAGGCAGCTTTTGCCTCTGCCGCTTTACGCGCATCTTCTTGACGTTTCGCTTCTAATGCAGCCTGTTCAGCAGCACGTTGGGCTTCTAGCGCAGCTTTTGCTTCCGCCGCTTTACGTGCTTCTTCAGCACGGCGTGCTTCCAATGCTTCTTGTTCCGATTTTCGTTGTGCTTCTAAACGTGCTTTTGCTTCAGCAGCTAAGCGTGCTTCTTCAGCTTTTTTCGCTTCTAAAGCGGCCTTTTCTGCTGCCCGTTGTGCTTCAAAACGTGCCTTAGCTTCAGCGGCTTGTCTAGCTTCTTCTGCCTTTCGTGCTGCTTCAATACGAGCCGCTTCAATTCTGCGTTCTTCTTCAAGACGTTTTGCTTCGGCCGCTACACGAGCTTCCTCCGCTTTACGTGCTGCCTCTAAACGATCGGCTTCCGCCTTTCTAGCAGCTTCAATACGCGCCATTTCAGCTTTACGTTCTTCTTCAGCCTTACGAGCTTCAGCTACCTTTCGATCAAGCTCAGCTTTTCTTTCTGCCTCTAAGCGTTTAGCCTCTTCTGCTTGTCGCATTTCCTCAGCCTTTTTCGCTTCTAAGGCCGCTTTGTCTTTAGCAGCTTGAGCCTCTTGAGCAGCCTTCAACTCGGCAGCCTTACGATCAGTTTCGGCTTTCTCAGCCATTTTACGCTCAATTTCAGCATGTTTAGCTTCTGCAGCCTTGCGTGCTATTTCTGCTTTTTCGGCAGCTAATTTAGCTTCTTCCGCTTTTTTACGAGCTAATGCTTCCTCAGCTTCTTTCGCTTTTTTAAGTTGTGCCTCTTTTTTAGCATCAGCCGCAGCTTTATCGCTCAATTTTTTTGTTTCTTCGTGAGCAATTGTTTCTGCCTGTTTTGCAGGAGTCATAGTAGATTTAGATGTATCTACGGTACCCTTATTGCTATCTTTACCATTGATAGGACCTACAGGAATTTGTGTACCACTTTGCGTTGGATGACCCAAACTGTCTGTTACATCTTTTGGTACATTGACCGCAATAGTCTGATGTTTTTGCGGATTTGCAAGAGATTCAGGAATCAATAAGAATCGTATTGGCAAATTAGATGCACCTGCCGGCATGAAGTTTAATGTTAACAAATCGCCTGCATTATAATTACCCATAAGACGGCTATCTAATATAGTACCGTCCCCTAGTGCAGTAATCCCATCAGCACCACCGATATGATAGGTACGCGTATCGGTTTGACCTCTACGGGCACCTTGTTGATGAAGTGCTTTTACCGTAAAGGAGCCAGAATATGGCCCACCAAGAGGGTTAAAATACAATCTAAATGGTTCATTACCCTTTGTAGGAATTTTTAAAGTGTATGAAACACCATAGTTACCACGGTCACGAACAAATGCTTTATTTTGCATTTCATCTACACCATTGATAAAGGCATCCTCACGGTCGTTACCAACTTCAACAAAAGCACCGCCTAAGGCAGTATCAAAAGGCGTAGTAACCTCCATATTACGCTTTGAACCAGTATATGTACCGCGCAATTGAATTTCATCAATAGGTAAGTTCTTAGCCCAATGTGATGCATCGACGACATCCATGCCCATAGGTAGCATCATAACACGGGCAAAGATTGGCGCCTCTGTTTTAATATCTACAATGCCTGTAAATAACGCATCTTGATATACCGGTGTATTTTCCAAATCAGTAAAGATTAATTGACGCCCTTGGGGAGGAATGCTTAGGGAGTATAATGGTCTCGCATTTGGACTTTCATCTAAAGGATGCTCTAAATCCTTGCGGGATAAATCGCGACCAGCAGCAAAATAATCTGGCGTTGCCACAGATTTTAACTGTCTCATTACATGAACAGTATTAGGATATGCCGTTTGATTTTCTAGTACGATAGCAATCTTATGGGGCTGATCCATTTCATTTACGTGATAAAAATAAATGCGGCCATTCCCATTAATAGTACCAGCACTAAGTGTACCGCCTACTGGTCCTACATATTCAGGGCTATCCGATAATAGCAATGTATCCGTTTGAGACACCAAACTTGGTGGCAACGGAGAAAACTGAAAATATCCAATTGATTGTAAATCTATATCACGAGCCTCTACATGGCCTGTAAGCGCAGCCATGGCGGCCATGGCCGCAGCTACACAATATTTTGATTTATAAGAAAACATATATTAATACCTCTATATTTCTTCAAGCCCCATAGGGTCATACGTAAGTGCTAATGCTTCGATTTTCTTTAAACGATGGCCAATACCCGACTTGGATAATTCGCCATCCATCAATTCTTCTAGCTCTTTTAAGCTCGCTTCTGGATTGTCCCATCTCAGTCTGGCTACAATCCTCAACTTGTCAGGCAATGCATCAATACCAATTTCTCTATCGATGATTCGAATTGCTTTTACCTGACGTACTGCAGCATCTACAACCTTTTGTAAATTGGCTGTCTCACAGTTTACTTGCCGATTGATTTGATTTCGCACAGTCTTCATAATGCGTACATTTTCAAACTCCATCAAGGCTGATTGAGCCCCCATAATCTGCAAGCAATTCGTTACAGCGTCCCCTTCTTTAAGATATACTACATACTCTTCCTTACGCTCAGTCAAACCTGCATGAATATGAAATAACCGCAATACATGTATAATTTCCTTTGCAAAATTCTCATTCCCCGTCATAAACTCAAGATGATAATCACTTTGTGGCTTATTAACAGATCCTCCACCTAAAAAAGCACCCCGTAAAAAAGCACGTCGTGCCTCCATAGATTTAAGCCAACTACGAGGAATTTGTTCAGTTACAGGCCATAAAGCAAGATCTTCTAAAGCCTGTCGCCCTTCTATGGATGGCTCCACAGATAAGGTATACATATTTTTCTTACGCAAGTTAAGCCCTTGTCGTACTAATACATTGGTAGGCAATTCATATTGTTTCTTTAAGATGCCTAACAAGCGACGAGCTACTGCATTATTTGCAGTAGCTAATCTAATACCAACAGCGCCCTTCATCCCTAAAATGATAGATCCACCCATGCGCAATAAGCAAGACGCTTCAATTTTCATGGCCACATCTGCATCACTAGAGGATTCATATTGGCATAATTCATTTTTTACATCTTCAGCAAATGACATAGGTATCCCTTCTCATTAATGATCATCTCGTTGGAGATAATACTCTAAGATATGTGGTTCAGTATCCGATTGCATGGCGTGAACAATATCCATAATTACTTTACCCAACCGTTCTGGATCATGAACAGCTGGCTTTTTCGGACTAATTAAAGTAGCCCGAATCGTGCGAATCCCTTTAGCTTGTAGTTTCTTAGTATCTAATGCTACAGGCTCTGAACCTACGGCACTATATTGTTCTACCATTTGAATTGGTAGTGGACCATCGTTTGCCAGTACGGTATCTACAATACCTTCCCCACCATGAGCGATGAGTGCCTCCACATGATCACTAAGCGTATAACCTGAAGTTTCTCCAGGTTGAGTCATAACATTGGCAATATAAATTTTATTTGCCTTACTAGCACGTATATGAGATGCAATTTTATCAGTTAACAAGTTTGGAATGATACTTGTATATAAACTACCCGGTCCAAAAATGATGACATCTGCTTCATCGATAGCACGTAACGCAGCACCTTCCGGCTTTGGTTGCGCCGGTTCGCTATACATATGGCGAATGGTTTTACCAGAGTTTGGAATATTACTTTCACCTTCTACAATGGTACCATCTGTCATCTCAGCTACCAATTTAATGAACTCTGTAGATGAAGGAATTACACGACCGCGTACACGTAGTAATTTACTAGCTGCTTCAAGTGCTTCCTCCACATCGCCATCGTATACTTGAGCAAGTGCTGTAATAAAGAGATTGCCAAAACTATGTCCAGATAGCTCATTTTCCCCTTCAAAGCGGTAGCGGAAAAGATTTTCCATAACCCCTTCTTGTTCTGCTAATGCGACCAAGCAGTTTCGTAAGTCACCAGGGGCAATCATTTTAAAATCTTCCCGTAAACGACCTGATGAACCACCATCGTCAGCTACTGTAACAATAGCTGATAAATTAGATGTGTGTGTTTTCAATCCACGCAATAGATTAGACAATCCTGTACCACCGCCGATAACAACGATTTTAGGACCTTTATCGAGGCGTATATTTTGGAAAATAATATCTGACACCTTACTATCAGGATTAGGTAATACAGCACGAATAATCGTTTTAATAACCTTACTCGTACCGATTAACATTAACACAGCGCCAATCGATAGTACAACAGCGCCTACAGCAATGAGCACATTATAATTGTAAAAGCCCGTCATATTATAAGAAAAGGCTAATACAATATCTTCAAGAACGGCAAGCCATTGATAATTAAATATCAATGAAATGCCTATGATTAAAAGACCTACACCACAACTAAATAGGGCAAGCCAACGTTTTATATTTAGGCCCGGAATAAGCCACCGAAACCATCTTTTTCGCAACATATGAACCCCTATCTAGTTACCAAATGTTTTAATTTCATGAGGATTATAATCTTCTTCTACATTATTTTTCATCATATCTCGATGTTCTACAGAAACGCGATAGCCGTTTTCTAATAGATGCGAATATAATGCTTCTGCCATAGCCACAGATCGATGCATACCACCTGTACAGCCTACAGCAACGATAAATTGAGACTTCCCTTCTTGTTCATAATTAGGCACAAGAAAATCAATGGTATCAAAATAACGCTTTTTAAATTCCTCTGTAACTTCAAAAGAATGAATATATTCATTTACAGCTTTCACACGACCTGTTTTATGACGGAAATCTGGAATGTAGAATGGGTTTGGTAAAAATCGAACATCCCAAACCATATCCGCATCCAATGGTAATCCATATTTAAAGCCAAAGCTTACAACTGTAATAGACATGCCATGTCCTTCGTCAACTTGAGTGAATCGAGTTTTTAAATACTCTTTGAGGCTCGCAGTTTTCATATTCGTTGTATCAATAATGAAGTCTGCTTTATGTCGTACAGAATTTAATATCTGACGTTCTTCTTTCAAACCTGTAGTGATCATTCCATCTGGAGCCAGTGGATGGCTGCGACGACTTTCTTTATATCGTCTAATTAACGTCTCATCTGTAGCATCCATAAAGACAATTTCATAATCTACCTTCATTTCTCTTAATGTTTCAAGAGATGATGAAAGGGCTTCAAAGAATTCACCACCGCGAATATCTACAACTAAAGCTACACGGTTTGTACGTTCTCCACCTTGTCGACAAATTTCACTTAGCTTAGGAATCAGTATAGGAGGAATATTATCAATACATAGATAGCCCATATCCTCTAATGCTTGTAGAACCTGAGTTTTGCCGGCACCAGACATGCCTGTAACAATTAATAAACGAAATGCTTCCATAGTTTTACTCCATTATAAAAGATTCTTTTCTATCCAGTGAGCTACACCATCTTCATTATGATGACCACATACTTCATTAGCCACAGATTTTACATGTTCTGTTGCATTTGAAACAGCTACCGAATATCCCGTTTCACTTAACATAGAAATATCGTTCTCTGCATTTCCAAAGGAAACTATATTTTCAAGACTAAGATTATTATCTAGAGCTAATTGAGCTAATGCACGCCCTTTTGATACATTCGGTGCAGTGATTTCGAGGAAATCTCGTTGACTACGCACTAATGTAACTTGATTACCAACTAATGGGGTCAAGATATCAATAATTCTATCGATTCCTTCTTCTGTATCGATAGCAATGAGCTTATTGGGTTCTGAAGAAAGTGTATAAATTGTATCACCTAAAAACTCAGCTACAGCCCCTGTTTGCTGTTCATAATGATCGGATTGCCAATTTTTATGATGACACAGTAAATGATCATCTACGTACGATTGTATATGCCAACTATATTGTTGACCGAGTTGAAAAACACGATATACGACATCTATAGGAACAGTTTGTTCAAATAGCTTATATCCCGTTTCTAACTCCTGGATTAAACCACCAGAGAACAGTATCATAGGAACATTACCAAGTTGTAATGCTAATCCAATTGGTTTTGCCGTTTGATACATGCGTCCAGTTGCAATTGTTATACCAATTCCCTTCTGCTGCAAGCGATGCAATACATCAACTGTATACGCAGAAACTGTATTATCACTTCGAACTAACGTCTCATCACAATCGATGGCTACCATTTTTATATGAGAAAAAGAAGGATTCATTCTTACCTCCTTCACAAGAAAATCTAATACTCTTTATTATACCATTTATAATACTTATATAGATAGAAATATACAGTAATCCTCTATCAAAAATATTTTACTTCTCCCAGTAACAGAGCTTATAAATCACAAAATAAAAGATAAGTATTATTTGTATATAAGTTGATCTTTAATTATCAAAATTGCATAATAAAAGGCATTCTATATCAATTTGTTATAGGAATCTATAGATTATTCATAAAAAAAGAGACTCCCGAAGGAGTCCCTTTTATATGGTTAACTATCAAATTAGAATTTGTAGTTAAGGTCTGCACGGTAGAAGTCGTTAAGATCAGCACCGTCTTGAGTTTTCCAGTCGAAACCGTAGTTAGCGGACAAGCCAACGTTGTTTTGCAATGCATAGTTAACGGAAGCCATCCAACCTTTAGCATTTGTAGTGTAAAGGTGGTTGTAAGTAGTATCAACGATAGGAGCGTTAGCTTTAGCGTTGAAGTATTGGCCTTTAACATCCCAAGAACCTTTTTTAGCGATGTTGTAGTCGCCAAAGCCAAGACCTGCAGTCCAAGCTTGAGATTCATCAACGTGGGAGTCTTTCAACCATTCGCCACCAACCCAAACTTTGTCGAAGTTAGCATCAGCGTTGAAGCCGTAGATATTTTTGTAACCATTAGTGCTATCTTGGTTTACACGATCGTAGAAACCACCAACCATAGTGTGTTTACCTACTTTACCTTTTAAGCCAAGGTAAGTGTTAGTTACGTTTTGGTCTTTAGTTAAGCCAGCTGCTTCGCCGGATACCATGTAACCGTAAGCTGCTTGAGCCATAATTTTGTCGTTACCAGCGTTCAATTGAGCACCGTCGAAAGTACCGTCAAATGCTAAACCGCCACCGATAGTTTGGCCGAAACGACCAGCTTTCAAGGATACGCGTTCGCCGAATTTATGGTTTACATAAGCGCGATCGATTGTAGCATTGGAGTTACCACCGTTTTGGGAGTTACCCAATTCGAAGTTACCAGAAGTCAAACGAACAACTGCGTCAGTGCGATCGTTTACTTTTGCATTGAATTGTACACGAGCACGAGCGTCGAATTTGGATTTAGCATGTTCAGCATCTTGGTAACGAAGACGAGCATCACCAGTAACTTTTACGTTACCTACGCGGTCTTCCAAGCGAGCTACACGAACGCCCAAGTTGTTCAATTCGTTGGAGAATTCATCAGCCAAACGGTTGATCATAGCTTGTTGTTCAGCGTTAGCGCGGTCTTGGTTAGCCATAGCTTTAGCTACCATTTGAGCCATTTCGTAACGAGTGATGTTGTTTTGGCCTTTGAAAGTGCCATCTGGGTAACCATTAACGATACCAGCGTTTGCCAATTGGGAAACTGCTTGGTATGCCCAAGAATCTGGAGTTACATCGGAGAATGGGTTAGCTGCGAATGCAGTAGTTACACCCAAAACTGCTGTTGCTGCGAAAATTGCTGCGAATTGTTTTTTCATAGTTGAATTCCTTCTTTCTGAAAAAAATAGAAATATTAAATGTTACAAGTCATAACATTCACATTCTACTCTGTTCTTCAGATTAAGAATTTTTGGGAGTGTCCACGTTTCCTCGCCACATTCTACATCGAAGTTCTTCGTTTCATGTGTTTGTTACTTCTTGTAGGGTGATATTAGCACAACCTAATTTTCGTGTAAACCCTTTTTTCTCAATTTCATTCTCATTATAAAAATTTTATAATTTAAAATGACCCAAAATTCAGATTTTATCTGGTTTTATAAGGTCTATTTTTTTTCACTAAAAAAATCAAATTTATCTTTTTTCATACCAAATGAGATTTATTATCATATATATTATTAAGTTTTACTAATTAATGATACTATTATTAATTAGTATATACCCATTTTATGCATAAATGGTTCATAAACACCTCATACAATATATTGTGTGATAGATCTATATATATACTAATCAAATTAATTTTTAACGTTCACTATATATAGATTTATTTTACTATATATATACTATTATATACAAAAGAAAATATTACCGATTTATATGCAACAAAAAAAGACTTCCGAAGAAGTCTTTTTTTGTTTGTGAGGGAATTAGAATTTGTAATTTAATTCTGCACGGTAGAAATCGGAAAGATCGTTACCTTTTTGGTCTTTAGAGTTGAAACCATAACCAGCAGATAAGCCTACGTTATCTTGTACTGCGTAGTTTACGCTAGCCATGTAACCTTTGTAACCATTAGATGTATTTGTTAAGTCATATGCTTGGTCCCAAGTGGAGCTTACGATTGGAGCGTTAGCTTTTTGGTTGAAGTATTGACCTTTCACATCCCATGTACCTTTTTTAGCGATGTCGTAGTTACCATAACCAACACCAGCTGTCCAAGCTTGGGAATCATTTACGTTGGAAGCTTTTAACCATTCACCACCAACCCAAACTTTATCTTTACGGAAGTCTGCATTGAAGCCGTATACGTCTTGGCCATCAGAGCTTACTGTGGAACCGTTATGGTTCAAGTTACCGCTAGATAATTTAGAGTAGAAACCACCAACTGTGGATTCTTGACCAACTTTACCTTTAACACCTACATAAGCTACGGAAGGGTTATCGGATTTGGAGTTACCATCAGCAGCACCGGCCATCATGTAACCATAAGCACCTTGTACTTGAACTTTGTCATTACCTACGTTCAATTGAGCACCATCAAATGTATCATCGTACATTAAACCGCCACCAATTGTTTGTTGGAAACGACCACCTTTAGCAGATACTCTATTACCAAATTTGTGATCTACATAAGCACGATCAATTGTTGCATCAGCACCTTTTGTAGAATCACCGAATTCGTAATTACCTTTTACACGAACAACAGCTTCAGTTTTATCATTTACTTTACCGTTGAATTGAACACGTGCACGGCCATCTGTTAAGGATTTACTGTTATTTTTGTAAACGCCTTTATCTTCAGAACCTTGGTAACGGATACGAGCATCACCAGTTACTTTTACATTACCTACACGGTCTTCCAAACGAGATACGCGAACGCCTAAGCTGTTCAACTCATTGGAGAACTCGTCAGCCAAGCGATTAATCATTGCTTGTTGTTCTGCATTAGCACGATCTTGGTTAGCCATTGCTTTAGCTACCATTTGAGCCATTTCATAACGAGTGATATTGTTTTGGCCTTTGAAAGTGCCGTCTGGGTAACCATTAACGATACCAGATTGTGCTAATTGGGATACAGCTTGGTATGCCCAGCTATCTGGAGTTACATCGGAGAATGGGTTAGCAGCGAATGCTGTTGTTACACCTAATACTGCTGTTGCTGCAAAAATTGTTGCAAATTGTTTTTTCATAATGAATTCCTTCTTTCTTATAAATAAGAATTTATATTATCAGAAGACATTCACTGTATAAGTGGTATAACTATGAAAGATATATTAGGAGTGTCCACGTTTCCTCGACTATATTTTCTATCACAGTCTCACCTCTTTATTAGTGGTGCCTTGCTGTGATTAGAATATATCACCGTCCAAATTTTTTGTAAAGCATTTTGTACAACTAAATTTTATGAAATTTCTTTCATGAATAAAAATGAGCTTATAAACATAGATTTCATCTATATTTCTTGAAATTAAATTTTATACAATTTCATTTTATTTATCTAAAATTCATGTATTTTAGATGATAAACTTACAACTTTTAATTATTAAAAATAATAAATATTGTATTATTTAATATGTAATCCTAATATACGGACCTAAAATATTATTATATTCCTCTTTTCTATTATTAATATCTTTATTTTGTCTCTCTAATTTCTATTAGTAATAACCTTATCAAAGCCATGCATCATATATTAGCTCTTAAAATATGTCATTAATAATATTAAGCTTTAAATACCCCATTATTTAAATACAAAAAACCTCTCTATAGTAATTACTACTATAGAGAGGCTTTTAGAAGCATTAAATTGCATAGGATACAAAACCTAGGACGTGATCAACTGGAACAGGACCAATGAAACGACTATCACTAGAATGATTTCGGTTATCCCCCATCACAAATACATGTCCTTCTGGAACAGTAACCGGTGTAGAACGTGTATAATTCATTATTGTATCTTTAGTATATGGTTCTTGTAATTGTTCACCATTACGCCATACATGACCATCTTTAAACTCTAATACATCACCTGGACGACCAATAACACGCTTAACCCATACATCATTTGTTTGAGCAGCTTTATTAAAGACAGATGCATAGTTCATCAATGGTTCTTCTACATCATCTACCCAAGTACGTGCACGATTAACACGACTATCAATGATTACAATTTGTCCATAATTTGGCATTTCATTCATAATATGATGCCACTTCGTTACAATTAAATATTGACCATTATGTAGTGTATCCTCCATTGATTCACCAGATACCCGTGTTGGTTGAATCAAGAAGATATGGATTACCATAGCAATAACCAATGCTAATACAATGGCATAAATCCAATCTAATATTTCTTTTACTATTTTATTACTCATATTAACCCCTTAATGACCGTTTTTTGTAAATCTACCACCAAATACATCATGTACATCCTGAATCGTAATAAATGCCGATGAATCTACTTCATAAACAGTATTTTTTAACCTCATAATCTCAAGTCTTGTCACCACAGAATACAAAACATGTTTAGGTTGCTTTAAATAGCCCCCTTCACCATACATGATGGTAACACCACGATTTAGGTTCGCATTTAATGCATCTGCAATCTTTTTAGAATTCTCTGCATCGGTAATAATCATGACCCCTTTAGATTCATCAAGGCCTGTAATTGTAATATCAATCATCTTATAGGCAATGAAGTATGCAATCAAGGAGTACATAGCACTATTCCAACTATATACAAAACCCGCTGCGCCGAGAATAATAAGATTCATGGCCATTACGATTTCACCTACAGAGAAGGTTGAACGTTTATCAAATATAATGGCTACGATTTCAGAGCCGTCCAAAGAACCACCGTTACGTATAATGAGGCCAACCCCAATGCCTAAGATGATACCACCAAAGATAGATCCTAAAAATGGATCCGATGTAATCGGTGTGAAATCATGAGCAAAGGTTGAAAAAATAGCCATCCATACGATGGAGAACAGTGTAGAAAATGTAAAGTTTTTACCGTTAGCTCTATAGCCAAGATACAAAAAAGGCAAGTTCAAGAGTACAACGAAAATACTGAAAGAAATTCCTGAAAGCTCTGCAGCCATCAAGGAAATACCAACTACACCACCATCGATGATGCTATTCGGTACTAAAAATAAATCTAAGCCTATGGTGTAAATTAAGGCCCCTAAAATCATCATTAAACAACGCATAATAAAGTTTGACCAGTTATGCGTTGAAGTTTTATTTGTCATGCACTTCTCCTTTACCGTACAACTGCTCCATAGCATGTAATCTCTTTTCTTCTAACTCACTAGCGTCTATGATGTCCCCTTGCATATCATTAGCAGCTTGACGTAACTGTTTTGTATACCGTAAGCCAATAACAAAGGCTGTTAAATCATCTACTGGCTCTGGTGGAAATTGCATAGATGTAGGGATAATCTTACGCCATCCTGTAGGAGGATTATATTTCCAATATAATTTACGAGCCTCCTCTGTGCTATGCGATTCATCAATTAAGCTAGTAGTGATTCTGTGATTTCGTCCAATTTGTTGGAGAGATGGATATAAATATTTATGATTTGTACCATTTCCACATACGATATGAACAATACCATAATATTCAGTTAATGTACGTTCAATTTCACCATTGAACTGTTTTGTCATAATAATTTTACGACATACCATAGTACCAGAAGGTGTCACAATTGCTACACCTGTTTTTTCATTGCCTGGATCTACAGCCAAAATGTACGTAGTATCAGTCATATTACTATCCTCATTTCTAATACAGCATTTATATTTTAACACAAAACGAAGGTCTTATGTAAAAATTTACATAAGACCTTCGTTTAAAGTATATAAACCAAAATACTATTCAATTTAATAAGCTGGCATTTTAGCCTTATCATTAAAAACAGGCATTTGAGTAATACGTAACTTAAGATGTACAGGACCAGATGAATATGTATCACCATCAACATACGCTTCCACATGAACCTTGCCATGTATTGTAGCAATGCGACGAATAGCCGTAAACAAATCATCCCCTGGTATCGTTCCGATATCACCAGATAAGGAATCTGGAATTATGCCTTTCGCTCTCGCCTTTTCATTTACTTGCTTCAAGAATTGAAGCATAGCTGATTGAGCATTAGGCCCACCATCCATTACGGCAGAATGGATTACTTCTCCATTTTTATAAATAAATTGTTGTGGATATACTTGGATAACAGCCACTGCAGGTTCGCCAGCAATGATATTTCCAGCCGCTACAACTTGAACGACCATAGGAGTCTTTGCACTATTAAGCTTTTGTGTAGCCACCTCAATATTTTGACGGTCTACATACACAACAGCTTGCCCTTGATCTTCAATACCTAAGCGACGTAGTACCAATTTATTGGTGTCATCAATAATATTTTTGATGGCTGCTTGACTATCTTCTTCACTTAACCCAGGTCGAACAACGGCTTGTGCCAATAATTGATCAACTTGGAAAAGAATAGTCCCTTCACGCAAATGAATAATGCCATTTTGCAATTGTTCTTGCGTTGCTTGTAAATCCTTAATATGAGCTTCCATCTTAGCTCTTGTAGCTTCTAAGTCAGCTAACTTTTTAGATACTTCATCATATGAGGCTTGAAGTGTTGCTAACTCAGCTTCAGTAGCATCTTTGGCAGCTTGCGCACTAGCTAACTCCGCCTTGGTAGCTTCAACCTCACTGCGAATTTGCTCTATTTCAGCCATTCGTTCTGCTAGTTCTTGCTTATTTTGCTCAAGCAATGCTTGTCCTCGAATGAGCTCTTGCGTCTTAGCAGCCACCTCATCATTGAGTTGCTTCATATCCGCTCGCAACTGATCCATCCCAAAAAGTGCTGTTCTTACACTTTGAGAAGTAATGGTTAATACCCCTACTGTAGCAGCAGCAACTAATAAACCTGTTACGATAGTAACAATAATCGATGTATGCTTAGGCCTTAATCCAAAGAGGGACATGCGACGCTTACCAACTTTGGTGCCTAACTTATCCCCCATGTAGGCAATAAGTCCACCCATAAGGGCGATAATAACTAATATTTTAACACCTACTAACATCGAGTCCCTCCTTTCCTAAAATTACACAATTATTTAGTTCAAAAATATTATATTTCGTAAGTCAAATTTATTTCTTTATATACTAGGTTACTTGGATACACGCCAATTTAAATATAAACCTGCAATGATACCTAATGTATCTGGAATTAATGCAGCAAATACAGTCGGCAATGCCCCACCTTTACCTAATGCACCAGCAAATGTCATCACCCCATAGTAGATAAAGATGATTAAAATACTAATACCAAAGCCAATAGATGAGCTAGAGCGTTGTTTTTGAAGGCCTAATGGAGCACCTACAAGAGCAAATACAAAGCTAGCTAATGGAATTGTAAAACGTTGGTACATTTCCATTTCTAGTTTATTTGCATTCGTATACGCCGCCTTATACGCTTTAATTTGATGACGTAATTCCTTGATTGTTAATTCTTCTGGTTTACGTTGATCTTGTTGAATATCCTTTGGTGCAGATTTAATTGGCAAGGACTGCTCCTTAAATTTCATAGTACGTTCTACACCATCACCGGCGGAAATATCATAAATGATGCCGTTTTGCATCACCCAATATTGACCATTCCAAACGGCAGTATCTGCATTTTCAACCTGTTGTAACTTGCCACCTTCACCAAATTGTTGCACCGTAATCATACTTAACTGTTTAGTCTCTGCATTGTAGCTTTTAGCATACATCAATGTACCCAAATCATTACCATTCATTGTTTTTAAAACGATATGATTTTGTGTTTGAGGTGATGCATTTTTCATAATCTGTTCCCGTACAATTGTTTGATACATATTATTTGTACGTGGTACAACAAATTCATTAAATGCGACAGCCCCAATTGAGATGATGAGAGCGATGATGTATACCGGCATCGCTAAACGTAAAAAGCTAAGGCCACCGGCACGCATAACAACAATTTCACTGGTGCTACTCAAACGACTAAATGTCATAAGAGAAGCCAATAAAACTGACATAGGGAATGTTAAGATAACAATGCTTGGTAAAGCCAATACAAAGGCTTTCATAACAAGCAATAATGGAGCCCCATATTCAGTAATATATTGAGCAATTCTAAACAATGTGCCCGTACCAATAAAGATGCTGGTAAAAGCAAATACCCCAAATAGGAACGGGCCTACAAAGGCTTTTAGTATATATTTATCTAATAATCTCATAGTCCCCTCCTATAATCTAAAGTTATCCCCTAAGTAATGCTCACGAGCAATTGGATTGTTCGCGATTTCTTCAGGGGTACCTTCTAGGAGGATTTTACCACTACTCAAAATATACGCCTTGTCTACAATCCCCAATGTTTCACGTACATTGTGGTCTGTAATCAAGATGCCAATACCTCGATTTTTAACATGTAAAATAATTTGTTGAATGTCAGCAACCGCTATAGGATCGACACCAGCAAAAGGTTCATCGAGAAGAATAAAATTCGGTTCTAATGCAAGGCAACGAGCGATTTCTACACGACGGCGTTCACCACCAGATAGCTGCATCCCCATACGCTCCCGAACATGACCAATATGAAATTCTTCAATGAGGGATTCCACTATAGCTTCAATTTCATCAGATTTCTTTGATGTTGTTTGTAACATTGCACGAATATTATCCTCAACGGTCATAGAACGAAAGATTGATGCCTCTTGTGGAAGATACCCAATACCTTCAGCAGCGCGTTTATACATTGGAATATTCGTAATATCCTTGCCATCAACGGTAATGATACCAGAACTAGGTCGTTCAATGCCTACAATCATATAGAATGATGTAGTTTTCCCTGCCCCATTAGGACCTAGGAGCCCAACGACTTGCCCCTTATCAACGCGTAGACTAACCCCGTCTACTACATTGCGCCCGTTAAAGGTTTTGACTAAGTTTTTGGTTTCTATATACATATTTAATCCTTATTGATTTGGAACAATGATAAGTGTACTACGGCCACCTAATGTTTCAGCAGAATCATCGGCAAGACGGATTTTAAGCTCTGGTGCATTGAGCACATTACCGTTTTGAACAGCATGAGCAGAACCAGATAAAAGTACAACGCCATCATTTTGATTTGGTGTTTGTGTATAAGTAGCACGTTCTGCAGAGCCAGATACATTTCGTTCTGGGTTAGAGAATGTCACATCCCCTTGTGCCACTGCACGAATTTCTTTTAGCCAACCTTCTACTTGATTACCTGTCAATGTAGTACCTTCTGCAATCAAGCGAGCGTTACCAGATACAAGGCCATATTCTGTATCTGTATTGTATTCAACTTTATCACCGAAAATTTGACGATCACTACGTTGTAAATGAACACCACCATCAGCAATGAACTTATTGTTATTGTAGCTATGCACTGATTGAGCAGACATAGCCATATCAGAACCAATCATGGATACGCCACCATCAAGGTTTGCTTCTTGAGTTTTTGTGTTGTACCAACCATTAGCACCAGTCATTGTTTTATCAGCTTGTGTAATTACCACATTACCATTTGCATCAGCACGCCCTGTATTGCCATCATAAGATAATGTATCCGCGCTAATAGTCAAAGGATCATTTGCGGCCCAAGCTGTAACAGATGCAGTCATAAGCATAGCTAAGATAGCCATACCAATCTGTTTTTTCTTATTCATTATATTTCCTCGCATTACTTCTTCGTTAACTTCGCATTACCAATAGCTTTAATTTTCTTCAAGGACATGTTGCCTTCAAGTTTATCACCAGTTAATGTTATATCTTTACTGTTATAAGTAAAAGCAGATTTAGATGTCAACGTTTTTGTTTTATTATCAAAATGAAGTGCATCGGTTTTAAACTCAGCACCATCAGTATTAGTGGCGGTAACGCCTTGATCAATATCGAGGGAATTACGATCGCCTGTCAATACGGCATGAGGTGCTGTAATTGTTGTCGTAACATCATCTTGATAGAAAAGACCTTTTAAATTAGTCAGGACAATAGCTTTTGTACGTGGGTCATATTCAATCTTTTCAGCTGATAAAGCCCACACTAGCTTGCCATCTTTTTCCTCTTGTAAGTCAGCTCCTTGGAAGTTAACAAGTTGTCCATTCTGATTTTGAGTGGTACTAACATCACCAGAGTCTTTCATAATATATACGATAAGACCAATCAGAGCCAACACTATAGCGGCCACAATGGCAATTAATTTTTTATTGTTTTTCATGTGCCCTCTCCCGTGCAGCTACCTTCTTATCATAATCAATAATTTGATCCATCTTAGTCATCCAACGATGTTGGAACCATAGCCACTCATCTGGATGTTCCTTAATAAATTCTTCCGTAACGCGTACACATTCTTCAGTCAAACGGTACATATCTACATCTTCATCACCTGTATCAACATAATGTAAGGCTGGTAAAATATGTACAATATGACCACCTTCAGGCTTACGAGATGCAAAAATTGGAACTACTGGAGAGCCAAATTTTTTTGCAAATGTAGCTGGTCCTATGACCGCTGAAGAGTCCTGCCCCAAAAACGGAACAGGTAAACCATTAATATAACCATCTTGGTCAGCTAAAAAACCAAGTAATTTTTTCTTTTTTAAAGCCTTAGCAGCAGAAACGATTTCGTTGCCACCACTAGCAAATACATCAAGCCCTACCATCTCACGATATTCATTCATGAGACGTGTAAATTGTGCATTAGGTTGTTTCTTAACAATTGTAGTAGATGGATATCCATGAGCAGCCATGGCAGCCCCCATCCATTCCCAGTTGCCAACATGTCCAGTAAGAACAATGACACCTTTATCTTCAGCGATGGCTTTCTCTAAATGTTCTACGCCTCGCATTTCAATATGTTTATTGATAAAGGACTTTGTCAGATTTGGCATATATAAGACTTCCATAACACTACGGCCAAGATTCTTGAACAATTTTTCAATTAATTGCTCTGCCTCTTGATCATTCATGTTCATGCCAATCTTTATATTTTTTATACCTCTAAGTTTTTGCTTCTTCGCTATGAGGCCATATACTGGCCCTAAACTAGCGCCTATGAGCAAAATGAGCTTGTATGGCAGTCGGCAAACAAGCCAGCTAATACCTTTAACTAAATGGTATTGCCATTCGTTATTCATTCTGCCCACCTCCTTATTGTCCATGAGCATGGGCCTCTCGTGCATAATCTGCTACAACAGTTTCCCATAGTCCTTGTTTCTTCAAGATATATTCTACAGCCTCTCTAACGGCACCGTGGCCTCCATTGACGGTAGATATAAATTTAGCTAATTGTTTGACCTCCGGTACCGCATTATTGGGTGCCATCGGTAGTCCTACAATTTGAAGAGCCCCTAAATCATTTAAGTCATCCCCCATATAGGCAATTTCCTCTAAATTGATTTGATGCTCTTTACAAAGATTTCTTAATGCTTCTGTTTTATTGGCATGCCCCATAAGCAGTGCATCAAAATGAAGCTCTTTAGCACGTCGCTCTACCATAGGAGATATCCGTGCTGTAATGATTGCAAGCTTAAGTCCTGCTTTTCGAGCTGCCGTTAATCCTAGGCCATCTTTCACAGAAAAAGACTTAAGCTCTTCTCCACTCGATGTATAGATTAGAGTTCCATCAGATAGTACGCCATCAACATCAAGAACAATCCATTGAATATTCATTATACAATGCCTCTACGCAATAAATCCGTAATATGAACAATGCCTAGACATTTATTATCTGTATCTACAACTGGTAATACAGTAATAGGGCGCGGTTGATTTTTCTCCATTAAATGAAGAGCTTCCGCCGCTAATTTATCCTTTGTAATCGTACGAGGCATAGATGTCATCATATCCTCTACAGGCCATTCTAGGAAATTACTGCCAGAATCTAGACCACGACGAACATCCCCATCAGTAACAAGGCCTAACAAATGACCTTCTTCATCAATAACATTGGTCGCTCCCAATCCTTTTTCTGTCATCACAAAGAGAGCATCTCGAACGGTTGCACCTTTGAATACCGTTGGATTATCTTCACCACCATGCATAATGTTTTCTACGGTCAACAATAATTTGCGACCAAGAGAACCACCCGGATGAAATACGGCAAAGTTTTCCGGTGTAAAGTGATGGCGTTCTAATAAGCAAACTGCTAATGCATCACCAAGTGCCAATGCAACTGTAGTACTTGTAGTCGGCGCCAATCCTAATGGGCAAGCTTCACGTTCTACTTCAGCTAGTAATACAATATCAGAATTCTTAGCTAGTGTAGACTCTGGTTTCCCTACAACGCAGATTAATTTAGCACCAATGCGACGTAAGGATGGCAAGATACTGATGATTTCGCCTGTTTCACCACTATTGGAGAATGCTAATACTACATCATCTTCTGTAATCATACCTAGATCGCCATGCACACCTTCACCAGGATGCATGAAAAGTGCTGGTGTACCAGTACTAGCCAAAGTAGCCGCAATTTTACGACCAATATGGCCAGATTTACCCATCCCTGTACATACTACACGGCCCTTACAAGCCAAAATCATATTTACAGCATTTACAAAATTGTGATCCAAACGAGAACTTAATTCTTCAATAGCACGTGCTTCCTCATGAAGCACCTGTGCCGCTTGTTCTAAAATAGTCACAAATAACCGCCCCTAACCTTTTACGATTTTATCAATAGCTACTAAATCTTTTAGCAAAGCTTCAAAATTATCTAAGTATAACATGTTTGGTCCATCGGATAATGCTTCCTCTGGATTATCATGTACTTCAAAGAACAGACCATCTACACCACTGGCAACAGCAGCGCGAGCCAAGTTTGGTACGAACTCGCGATTACCACTGGATTTTGTACCTGCACCACCTGGTAATTGAACACTATGTGTAGCATCAAAGACTACAGGATAGTCAAAGGAACGCATAATAGGGAAAGATCTCATATCCACAACGAGATTATTATAGCCAAAGCTAAATCCACGTTCTGTAAGCATAAGATTTTCATTGCCTGTTTCTTTCATTTTATTTAGGACATTTTCCATATCCTTAGGTGCCATAAATTGACCTTTTTTTACATTTACGCATTTACCAGTTTTAGCGGCGCCGTATACAAGGTCAGTTTGACGACATAAGAATGCTGGAATTTGTAAAACATCCAATACTTCTGCAGCCGGTTCAATTTGTTCAATGGAGTGAATATCACTTACCACCGGTACATTGAGTTCCTTTTTAATAGAAGCAAGGATTTTTAGACCTTCTTCAAGGCCAGGTCCGCGGAAAGAGCCGTAGCTAGAGCGATTGGCCTTATCAAAAGAAGCTTTGAAGATATATGGAATACCTAAGCGTTCACAAATTTCTTTTGCGCGTTTACCAATAGCCAATGTGCGATCATAATCTTCAATAACACATGGCCCAGCAAGGACAAAAAGACCTTTGCCGCCACCAACTGTAATATCTTTAATTTGAACTGTTTTCATTTATTTCTCCTTTTGCTCGTAGATTGCATTTACACGAGCTAAGTCTTCCGGTGTATCAACACCGATAAATCGTTTATCTGTAAGAATAACACGAATAGTATAGCCATTTTCAAGAGCGCGCAATTGCTCTAATGATTCTGTTTGCTCTGCTGGTGTTGGTTCCATCTTTGCATAATTTAGCAAGAAATCTCTACGATATGCATAGATACCAATATGTTTTAGTGGAGCACGTACAAAATCATGACGTGGATACGGGATTAAGGACCGAGAAAAATACATCGCATCATTGCGATTATTTAAAATAACCTTTACTGCAGATGGCTCATCGTATTCATCCTCTAATAAAGGAGTCGCAACAGTTGCCATCTGTAAGTTTGGATCTTCTTCAAAAAGTTGGGCCAAGTTATCAATGAGCTTTGGCTCAATCATAGGTTCATCACCTTGAACATTAATAATGACATCTAAGTCTGTATAATGACTAGCAACCTCTGCTAATCGGTCAGTTCCAGTAGGGTGATTAGGATCTGTCATCATAACAGCTCCCCCAAAGTTTTGAACTGCAGAATAAACACGGTCATCATCTGTAGCAACAATAGTACATTCTGTTTTTGTCGCTTGTGATACCCTTGCATAAACCCGTTCAATCATTGGTTTGCCCGCAATATCCGCTAATGGTTTCCCTGGTAATCTTGTAGAACCATAACGAGCAGGAATAACGCATCCAAACTTCACAATAAAACCCCATTTCTGTCATTCGTGTATCTTATTATTATACACTAAATCTCTAAATTTTCTATGAATTCTTGCTTTTCAGCGACAAATTCAATTCCAATAGATAGCACTAGAATCGGTATTTTTAAGTCTTCAATTGCATGCAATTGACTTAGTTTCACCGCATCTTTTTCAGTGATACAAATAGCATCCGCTTGATGAGCAAATGCCTCTTTCCAAATATCTACAACATCATCATTTTCAAAATTATGATGATCACCAAAAGGCATTGTATGAACAACATTGTACCCAATGTCTGTCATCGTTTGTGTAAAGGATTGAGGATTCCCAATACCACTAACAGCCATAATACGATGCTCTTGATATGCATCGATAGAAGAACCAGGTTCTCCATTAGCCCACTCTTCTAAGGTATACATACATTGAGGCTTGTGGATTGTTTCATATACAGGTGTATTAGGTAACATATGCGCTAAACGCTTACGAATTCCGGAAACAACACCAGGCGCCACTTGATCAACCTTTGTGAGAACAATAATATTAGCTCGCTCTAACCCACTAAGAGGCTCGCGCAATAAACCGCGAGGCAATACATGGTCATAACCAAATGGATTAGATGCATCAATAAGAACGATATCAATATCTCGAGCTAATGCACGATGTTGAAAACCATCATCCATAACAAGACAGTCTGCACCGAGTTCATTAATAGCAATTTCTGCTGATATAGCCCGTTCGCGGCCGATAATTACATTAGATTTTTGCAATACTTTAGCCAATAGCCATGCTTCATCACCACTAATAGATGGCTCTACTAACATCGTACCGTCTTTAGAAATAATGATATTTTTCTTATTGTCCTCAGCTCGATAGCCACGGCTAAGCACGGTAGGATGAAGTCCTTTTCGGGCAAGTACATCACATATAAATCTCACCATTGGCGTTTTGCCAGTACCACCGGCAGTAATATTACCAACACTGATAACAGGCACGGTAACTTTAGTAACACCTTTGCCCGCATCAAAGCGAGCATTTCGTATGGATACAGCCTTTTCGTAACCTTTACTTAGAAAGCCCAAGCTAGAACGAGCCATATCACCTAATATGGATTGATTTTCACCACTAACAATGGATTTGAATAATGCTTCCCCACTCATAGGTGACTCCTCCTATTATGTAATATCATAGATGAATCTAATAAATCATATCGATCTTATGGAACAATATGGTGTTTTTTAAAGAGTTGACGTAACTCTTGTGTATTACGTTGTGTTGCACCGCGATTTTCACGAATAATATCAAGACAATTTTGTCCCATTTCCGTTGCCAAATCTTTGTCTTTACATAAGCGCAACACCATAGCGGTTAACTCTTTGCCATTCTTAACTTGTTCACAGGCATGACGAGAGTTCAATAATGCGAAAATCTCTTTGAAATTAAACATATATGGCCCTACAAGAATTGGTTTACCATGTGCTGCCGGCTCGAGAATATTATGGCCTCCAGTCTTCACAAGAGAGCCGCCTACAAAAATAATATCCCCTAAGCTATATAAACGACCTAGTTCACCAATAGTATCTAAAACAACTACTGGTATCCCTTCATGAACTGGCTCTGTCATATCACTACGACAAATAGCATTCAATTCATAATGTTTCGCTAACGTTTGAACATCATGACCGCGATATATCTCACGAGGTGCAATTAACAAGCGAGCTTGAGGATATTCTTGTAAGACTTGTTTAAAGGTCTCAAAGATTGTTTCTTCCTCACCCTTATGCGTACTACCAGCAATGATGATTGGATGATTATTACCAAAGCCAAACTCTTCAAGTAGAGATTGTTTTTCTTCAGCTGATACAGTAGCATACGTTTGGTCATATTTCATATTACCTGTTACGGTAATATCAGATGTTTGTGCACCTAATACTTCAATATGAGCTGCATCGAATTTTGATTGCATACAGAAACGCTCAATGGAACGCAACATTTCTTTCGTGAACGCACTAATATATTTATAGCGTTTCATACTACGATCAGAAATACGACCATTAACCATCATAACAGGAATATTTTCTGATTGAGCGATACGCAAGAAGTTAGGCCAAATTTCTGTTTCTACAAGCAAGATAGCAATCGGTTTAATAATATGCAAAATCTTACGCGTCAAATACGGTAAATCTAGAGGGAAGAAAATAATTCCTTCTGCCTCTGGAATGATACGATGGGCCATTGCATGCCCTGTTGCAGTTACAACAGACACCACAACAACCGCTTCAGGAAATTCCTTTTTTACTTCCTTTACTAATGGACTAGTTGCTACAATTTCCCCTACAGAAGCAGCATGAATCCAAATAGCACGACGTCCTTCAATTTTCTTTAGTAGCGAGGCTGGCATATAGCCTGCACTCTGTTTGATACGCTCATAAAATCCATCTTCAAAGGCAAGGCGGTATAGAATAACCGGAATCAAGCCAATCCAATAAAATATGAGCAATACATTATATATCCAGTACATGATTATCCTTTGTTGGAGAATTGAACGGAATAGAGATGATTGTACAATCCGCCATCAACAGCTAATAGCTCTTGGTGAGTCCCCTGCTCTACCAAGTGGCCTTGATTAAGTACAACAATTTGATGAGCATTTTGAACTGTGCTCAATCGATGGGCAATAACAAATGCAGTACGCCCTTTCATAAGACGATCTAACGCCTCTTGTACAAGCTTTTCACTCTCTGTATCTAATGCAGATGTCGCTTCATCTAGAATTAGAATACGAGGGTCTTTCAAAATAGCACGTGCGATAGCCACACGTTGACGTTGGCCGCCAGATAAGGAGCTTCCTCGCTCGCCCACTACTGTGTCGAGACCATCAGGCATCTTTTCTACGAATTCTAGAACATTAGCAGCCTTAGCAGCTTCATATACTTCTTCATCAGTAGCATCTAATCGACCATACAAGATATTCTCTTTAATTGTGGCATTAAACAACACAGTTTCTTGTGGTACAAGCCCGATTTGTTCACGTAACGATTTAAATGTAACGTCTTTTACGTCATAACCATCAATCGTGATAGCGCCCCCCGTTACATCGTAGAAGCGAGGTAACAAATTTGCTAGAGTCGTTTTACCAGCCCCAGATGGACCAACAAGAGCTACGCTTTCACCCGCCTTAACAGACAAAGTAAAGTTTTCGAGCGCTGTTTTTTCACCATCATAAGAGAATGAAACATCTTTAAATTCTACATTGCCTTTAATAGATGGCAACGTAATAGCATCAGGTTTTTCCACAACGTCAGTTTTAGTATCCAAGATTTCAAATACACGATCAGCTGCAGCCAATGCTTTTTGAATATTGCCGTACACTTGGCTCAAGCGTTTAACTGGGTTTGACAAGTTGATTGCATAAATTAAGAACGCAATCAAAGAACCTGCTGTAATAGTCCCTGTTACTACAGAATAGCCACCATACCAAAGGATGACTGCTACTGCAATGGCCGCAGAAAACTCAACCATTGGACTTAACAAGCTAGTCAACTTAGTAGCTTTAATAACAGCTTTAAAGTTGCGATCATTTTCATCTTCAAAACGCTTCCGTTCAAAATCTTCACGAGCGAATGATTTCACTACTCGAATAGCGCTGATTACCTCTTGTAAAAGTGCTGTAATGTCAGCCACACGGCCTTGTACATCATGACCTGCTACACGAAGCTTTTTACCAAATACATTTATAATCACAAGCACTACAGGAACCGTAATGAAGGTAACAAGTGTCAATTTCCAATCAATGAGAAGCATAGACACGAGAGAACCTATCAGTGTTACAGATTCCGTAATAAAGGAAATTAAGTTATCCACTACAGCAGACTGAAGCGCCGCAACGTCATTGGTAAGATTACTCATGATAACGCCAGTCTTACGGCGATCAAAATAAGATAAGCTTAATTTTTGTAGATGATTAAAGATGGCCTCCCGTACATCGATGATGACACGCTGACCAATGTAAGACATATTATAGGTTTGACCATACGTAGCGAAACCACGAATTAAGAATATAAGAATGATAGCCCCTACAATGAGGTTCAACATGAACATATTCTTTTCATCTAATACTTGGTCTACTACATTTTTAATAAGCCAAGGCACTACCAAGTATGCCGCAGCTGCGACGATCATGCAGAACACTGCAAAAATCATGCGCTTATAATAAGGCTTTACAAAATATAAGAGCCTAGAATAACTATTCATTACATTTCTCCTTACCGAGGTTATATACCAGTTCTGCTACACGCTTTACAGCACCTGGTTCACCTAATTTATGATGTACTTCACGCAATTCGCTACGCATCGCTTCATTGCGCTCAACATCAGTTAGAAGAGGTTCCACAAGGGATACAATAGCCTCAGGTGTCACTGCATCTTGTAATAACTCAGGAATTACTTCTTTGCCAGCTACAATGTTTGGCAAACCTACATGCGTCACATTGACGACCATCTTACCAATGCCATATGTAATTGGAGATACTCGATACAATAAAACAGTCGGTAACTCCATCATAGCTGTTTCTAATGTAGCTGTACCTGATGCGGCGAGACACACATCACAAATCTGCATCAAATCATAGGTATGATCTTCTGTAATCGTCACCGGAACTTTGTGAGCATCGATGAAAGTTTCTAATTCACTACGATCGATGGTATGTGCGCGAGGCAAGAAGAATTGAATATCCTCATGGTTCGCCATCAATTGCTCCCCACTTTTTAACATCGTATCTAGCAAGGATAGCACCTCTTGCTTACGGCTACCTGGCATGAGCAATACTTTTTTAGCATCTTTACGAGCTCCAAAATATTCCTCAGCCTCTTCTTTGCTCATCGTAGGATGTACGATATCCAATAGTGGATGGCCTACAAATTCTACATCGCATTTATATTTACGATACGCTTCAGCTTCAAAAGGAAAGATAGATGCTACCTTAGTGACATACTTGCGAATTGTATTGCCACGGCTACTATGCCATGCCCAAATCGTAGGAGCAATGTAATAGAGAACGGGAATTCCCAATTCATGAGCTACAGCTGCTAGTTTCATATTAAAACCAGGGTAATCTACACAAACTAGAATATCTGGTTTTTCCTTCATCATGACACGTTTTAAGTAGGTGCGAAGTTTAAAGAATTTCGGTAGTGATTTTACAATCTCTACAATCCCAATAACGCCTAAATTTTTAATATCATATACGATGCGAACACCAGCGCGTTCCATCAAGGTACCGCCCATGCCAAACATGTCAACCGAAGGATCTATTTCTTTCAGTGCATTAGCAACACTGGCTGCATGAGTATCACCGGATGCTTCACCGGCAGAAAACATGACTTTCATTATGCATCCTTTCTGGAATCTACAAACTCTTGGTCAACAGCACAGATAACAATACCATGACGGTTTGCCAAATCTAGTACATCTTGTTGTTGAACAAAAATAGTCTTTTCAGCCTCTACAGCAAGGACTTTACAGCCACTATCAATCATGGACATTAATGTTTTTATCCCTACAGCAGGAACATCAAAACGAACATCTTGATTTGGCTTTTCCGTTTTAACGACAACCGCATCGCCACGGCCTAATTCACCGCCACGCAAAATACACTTATCAGTGCCCTCAATAGCTTCAATAGCCATAGCCGCTTTATGTTTTACAACTACTGTTTGACCAATATCAAGTCCACCCATTTGCTTAGCTAGTTCAAAGCCAAAGCAAATATCTGCCCATTGTTCATCAGTAGGCTGTGTTTTTGAAAGCACCCCCACCTTTGGCATAAATGGTTTAAGGTATACAGTTTGATCTAACACTTTAAACCCTTCTCGTTCGATTTCATCTACGATAGCGAGCATGATCGTATCATCTTTACGATTTTTAAGGCGTTTAAGAACACCTAATGTTTTTAAATCAGGGAATGTAAGACCTTTGAAGAGAATTTCCTTAGTCACTTTACCTAACATAGTTAATTCTTCAACGCCTTCTTTTTTCAAGGTTTTAAAAATCTTACCTAATTTGGCAACACCAATATCATAGAAGGCATCAGCCTCAGCCTTTAAAGCCGGGTCTACATCTGGAACTACACCGATAACCACTACCTCATGACCTAATACATGAGCAGCGCGCATGAATTCTACAGGCAAAACACCAATGCCTGCAATCAATCCTACCTTTGCCAAGACTATACCTCCTAGATGACCTACGGCCTATATATCAATGAGTGATTACAAATTTACAATACTTAATGCCTCAAAAAAGACATAATCATATACAATATATTGTACTATAAATAGGCACTTTTTACCATTAAAATACCATGTTTTATGCCTATTTCTTCAACATTTTAGTAGAATTTTTTCATTCCTCTTTTTACGTCTTATGAACGTAAAAAAACTTCAAATATTTTATCAAAATATTTTATATGTATGACCTAATGTTATAGATTTCATATCCCATTGAAAGCATGATATTTATAAAGTACATAAAAAGACCTCGTACATTATACGAGGTCTTTTGAATTAGTCGCGACGTGTACGCATAATACCACGATCGGCATTGCGTAAGAAGCGTAATAAATTTTCAATTTCTACAGAAGAATCAAGTTGCATTTCCATTTCTTCAATAGCCTTAGATAAACTAAAGCCAGAACGATAAATAATACGGAATGCTTGTTTTAAATCTCGGCGTACCTCTTCTGAAATGCCCGCACGAGACAAACCAACAGAGTTAAGGCCAATAACACGCGCTGGTTGACCATCAGCAATGACATATGGTGGAATATCTTGAACCACCTTTGCCATACCGCCAACCATTGCATTACGACCAATTTTAACAAACTGATGGATACCTGCAAGGCCACCAATAACTACGCGATCTTCAACGATAGCGTGACCAGCAAGACCTGCACAGTTACTCATAATTACATTATTGCCAACGATACAGTTATGAGCCACATGTGTACATGCTTGAAGCAAGCAATTATTGCCCACACGTGTTTCTTCACCTTCTCCAGTAGCGCGGCTAATAGTTACGAATTCACGGATAACCGTTTCATCGCCAATATTACAATAGCTTTTTTCGCCTTTAAATTTTAAATCTTGCGGTTCCAACCCAATAGATGCGTTAGGATAAATCTCGCAACGCTTACCAATGGTTGTCCAACCACCAATTACAACATGTGCACCGATTTGTGTGCCATCGCCAATCTCGACGTGTTCGCCGATTACAGCGCCAGGACCTACGATTACATCTTTGCCCAATTTAGCATTTGGATGGACTATGGCTGTACTATGGATGTTGGATTCTGCATTTTCCATGCCTACAACTATCACTACAATCACTCCTCAATCATTATACAAGGGCAAACATGTATTCACCGCTAGCGCACAATTTGTCGCCAACATAGGCACGGCCTTCAACCTTACCCATTTTACCTTTGATTTTAACAATATCCACTTCCATGCGCACTTGGTCACCAGGTTTTACAGGGTGACGGAAACGTACTTTATCAATACCTGTAAACATAGGTGTAAGACCGCGATTTTCTTCAGGATATAGTAATGCAATACCACCAACTTGAGCAATAGCCTCAGTCAATAGTACACCTGGCATTACTGGATTACCTGGGAAGTGTCCTTGGAAGAACAATTCGTTGAATGTAGCATTTTTAATGCCCACAGCACGTTTCATTGGTTCTAACTCAACGATGCGATCTACCAAAAGCATAGGATAACGATGAGGTAAAATTTCTAAAATGTCTTCGTGATTAAGAATCATGGCTGTGTCTCCCTTATTTCTTCCATTATACTGCGAGCCAATCTTGAATTTAATTCATGACTCGATTTTAAAGCAATTACATGACCTTCAATTGGTCCCAATAAGAATAAGTCGCCCATTACATCTAATGCTTTGTGACGAACTAATTCGTCGTCAAAGCGAGGTACAGACAAACACTTCTCATCATCATAAACTAAAGCATTATCAAGGTTACCACCTTTTGCAAGGCCCATAGCCTGTAATTGTTCTAATTCCTTCATAAATCCGATAGTTCTAGCAGCACTGATGTGTTCTTTAAAGTATTCTGGCGAAACTTCAAAATCACAATGTTGCGTACCAAGTAACGGATGGCTGTTAATCGATGTAAATGTAATGCGATAGCCATCATATGGCAAAATAACTACAAAACGATCACCATCATATATAGCGTGAGAACGTGTCACTTTATATACTTGACGTGGCGCTGTTTGTTCTTGAATGCCTGCCTCTTCTATGAGACCTATAAAAACTGCACTACTGCCATCACCTACAGGAGGTTCAGGAGAATCCATCTCGATATAACAGTTATCAATATTCATAGCACTGAACGCAGCCATCACATGTTCTACAGTGAAAACCTTCGCTTCACCATTTTCCAATGTAGTAGCGCGCATAGTGTTCGTCACATTATCAATGTGTGCTCGCACAGAAGGATGACCTTCAATGTCCGTGCGGACAAACACAATTCCTGTATTTTCAGGTGCAGGTTTAAAAACCATATTTACTGGTTCACCGCTATGAAGGCCAATCCCTTGATATGAAACAGCCTGTTTAATTGTTTGTTGTGGCTTACTCATAAGAAAGTCCTTTCATAATCTGAATTCACGTTTACTATACACCAATATGTATTATACCCTATTTGCATAGGTGATACAAGAAATTTACCATATATTCAGTGATTTTGAAAGCATTTTTCACATAATTAAATTTATATAAATTTAATTATAAATACTGTATTATACACCATAAAAAATAAAAGAGACTTTACGATACTTAATTTATGCGGTATTTAAATCAATACTACATAAGTAGGCATGTAAAATCTCTTTATATTTATTAACTAGTGAAATACATCTGGAGGTGTTTCAATTTGTTCGCCATAGAAACGACGTGTCCACTTCCAACGATTGTGAAGCCAGAACCAATCTTCAGGATATCGACGAATATAATCCTCAATAAACTCATTTAAAAGAGTTGTGGTAACCGCTATATCACGCTTTTTATCATCTGTACGTTCCACATAAATTGGCGGATGTACCTCAATCTCATATTTTTCAGAAAACGGACTATAATGTATAGTCACAAAAATGATTGGTACATCTTGCATACGAGCTAATACAGCCGGACCTGCAGCCGTCAAAGTTTCATAACCAAAGAAGGGAACAAGTACACCATCATCGCCAGGATCCTGATCCATGATAAGGCCTAAAAAAGCACCTTTTTTAAGTTCATTGATCATTTCTCGCACACCAGTTTTATAGGTTACATGTTGGTGCATGATACGACGATATTCATTGATAAACTTGTCCGCATCACCATTCTGTTTCATTGCCACAGAAATCAACGGATACCCTTCCGAAGCAAGAACACCGCCAAGGAGTTCCCAGTTACCACTGTGAACAGCGGCTAAGATTGCACCTCGACCATTTTCCAAGGCATCATCTAAGTACTCTCGATTAATAAACTCCACCATATCTTTGTATGCGCCATCCTTAATCTCTGGATAGCGTAATACATCAATAATCATGCGACCAAAGCGTGTAGTACTAGCTTTCGCAATACGTCGAGCTTCTTTTGGATCATCTGTAATATTACAGAATAGAATTTGGCCGATTGCTAGGCGCTTGCGTTTAGGCGGCACCGCTAGCCACGCAATTTCACCAAGCAATGTACCAATAGCATATTGCAAACCTTTAGGTAATAAGCAAATAAAGGCACTAAAGATTTTCATAAACCTATACATGGATTATTAGCTCTCCTTAAGCTGTGCTTTCAAAGCGTCAATTTCTTTTTGTAATTGTTTTACAGTTTTCACCATATCTGGCAAACGATTTTCATAAGCAGCCAATTTTAACCATTCTTTATGAGGTCTCATTGGATAGCCTGCCATAATAGAGTTGGATGGTACATTACCTGTAATACCAGTTTTACCAGCAAATTGTACATTATCACCAATCGTAATATGACCAGTACAACCAGTTTGTCCAGCAAAGATAACATGATTACCACATTTAGTACTTCCGGCAATACCAACCTGAGCGATTAGGAAGCAATCTTCACCAATCTCAACATTGTGACCAAGATGAACAAGATTGTCAATCTTCGTACCACGACGTACTAAAGTAGAGCCCATTGTAGCATTGTCGATAGTTGTACAAGAACCAACTTCAACATCATCTTCAAGAATAACATTACCAACTTGTGGTATATGTGTATGTACACCATTTTCTGTAGCAAAACCGAAGCCTTCACCACCAATTACTGCTTTAGCACGTAATACAACGCGTTTGCCTAAAATACAATTTTCATGAACAATAGCGCCAGCGTAAATATCAGAACCTTCACCAATACGCACATTGTGCCCAATATAAACATATGGACGAATTGTTACATCATCACCAATGACTGCATTATCATTAATAACACAATAGGCACCAATAGCAACATTTTTGCCAATTGTTACATTGTTACCAATAATAGCTGTGCTATGCACTTCTCTAGGAACAACAACAGGTGGATGGAAGAGTTCTAATACTTGTGCAAATGCTGCTTTTGCATTATCGACTACGATTTGTGCCATCGGTGCATCTTTCACTTCAGATTCAACGATCACAGCACCCGCTTGGCATAACGCAATATGTTCAACATATTCACCTACTGCAAAAGTTATGGATTGTTTTACTGCTTGTTCAAAGCTACGTGTTTCAGTAATAACAATAGAGCCATCACCTACAACACGACCGCCTACTAATGTTGCGAGTTCCTGTAAAGTTTTTTCCAAGGTAAACTCCTCCCCCTGTGATAATTCTTAATTATTGTGCACTTTCTTCAGTATTAACTGCTGTAGCTTGACCAGATTGTTGAGCATTTTGTTGCGAATCTTGTTGTTCTTGCGCTTTAGCTGCATTTTCAGCTTCCTTAATTTGGTCATCAGAAGCTTTACCCATTTTAGCGATCAAGTCGTCAGTTACATCAGAACCGCCACCTACAACAGCACCTTTTTCAATAACTACATCAAGTTTTTTCTCTTTTACAAGTTCACCAACTTTTTGTTCTTGATATTGACGATATTCTTGAGCTTTTGCATTTGCAAAGGCATTTAATTCTTGATTAGCTTGGTTAAATACATTTTGTTTAGATGCTTCATCAGCAGCGGCGATTTTAGCATCTAGCTCAGCTTTTTTAGCGTTAATTTCTTTAGTAATTTCAATACCTTTTTCAGTACTATTTGCTACTTTCACGCTATCAACGTAACCAACATTATTAGAACCACAACCACCTAAAATAGCCATGGAAGCTACTAAAGATGCACCTAATACTAAAGATTTAATACGTTTATTCATAATATAACTCCTTATTGAACTCGATAGGACGCCTTCACTGCATCAGTAATATCAAGCCCCTTAATATTACCACCATCATCGATGATGACTAAATCCAAATGTTGTTCCTCTGCAATAATTGCTACGCGCATACGAACATCTTCTAAAATGGCTTCATGAAGTGCACTCACTTCAGCTTCTTTATCTGAAAGCTTTTTAGCCCAAGAATCATTCCAATCCTGTGCTACAGGTAAGTTATTATTAGCAATGATCGATTGTGCTTGTTGTTGAACCATAGTATCTCGTTTAGCCGCCAATTCCTTTTGTAAGGATGCAGCATATTGGTTAAGTTCTTCTTGACCTTTTTGTTGCATAGGCGCAAGTTCTGCCTGTACTTTAGCCTTAATAGAGTCTACATCAAGATTCGATGGTTTTCTCTTAGCTAATAATTCCTTTAATCGCTCCTCTTTCTTAGCCTTCTCTGCCATAGCTGCTTGCTTTTGTGCATCATCAATATACACACGAGCATCATAAGCATATAAATCTAATTGGAGATTAACGATTTCAAGATCATATTCATTGGAACTAACCTTTAATTCCGACAAATATTTTTGAGTAAGTTCGTTTCGTTTTGCATTCAATTGCTGATTCAATTCATTTTCTTTTGTTGCAATACGAGTTTGCAATTCCACCGTAAGAGCATCTGACAAGGTTGAATCTAATGCAAGAGATTTCAACTGTTCCTCTTGTGTCTCTGACTTGGCATTTAAAGCTTGTTGTTCTAATTCATATTGACGTTGCAAAAGATCCAATTCATTTTTAGCTTGTTTATAATCCTCATAAGAAGGATTAAATTCTAATACATCATCAATACGTACAACACCTATTGATACCCCATCAGGACTCTGCTGACGATTTGTCACAAATCCATAGGCCCAAACCATAGCACATAATGCAACAACGAGAAATATGGCAAATCCGATATATCGTTTTTTCCCGTTCATTGTCGTTCTCCCTTACATAGAACTACAGTTTATTTTTTTGCATCAGTAGCTAGTTTTTTTAATACTTGATCTGTAATATCAACGCCACCGTATAGTACTGTGTCTTTAGTCATAACAACGCTAAGACCTTTAGCGTCGCCCACTGCTTTTGCAGCTTCCATAGCTTTATCTTGAACAGATTTAGCAATTTCTTGATCTTTTTTTGCTAAGTTTTGACGTGCTTCTTCAGCGAGCTTTTGTTTAGTCGCATCATCTTGTGCTGCATCAATTTTAGCTTGTGTTTCTTGTTGTAATTGGCTTTGATAGCTCATGTATTCCTGAGCTGCAGAGATATAAATTGGATTATCTTGAGACATCATACGAGATGTATCGATAACACCAATTGTACTATTACCACTATTACCGCTTGGTGTAGCCATTTGTGTATACGCTAATGCGCCAATACCAATAATAAAAATAGCAGCAATGACGATGGAAAAGATTTTCACATTCGCCTTGTTGTTCATCATTCGCATCATAATAGAGTGCCCTCATTTCTTTAAATTACTGCATCAAAGGATGCCATATAGAGATATTGGTGAAAGCCTCTTTAGAAAAGAGGCCTCCACCATATACATTTACTATATTAGAATTGTGTGCCGAAACTGAAGTGGAATTTATTTTTATGTTTACCCACGCCATAATCAAGTTTAACTGGGCCAATTGGTGTAGTAATACGAACACCAGCACCAACGCCATAGTTAAATGTTTTCTTGCTGTTGTACCAAGATACATTTGGTGCATCCCATGCATCACCGATATCAGTGAACAATACACCACTAACCTTTTTAACGATTGGGAAGCGGAATTCCAATGTAGCATTGTACATATACTTGCCACGGAATTGATCATCTTCGTAACCACGTAAGGAGTCTGCACCCCCCAATGTGAACAATTGGCTATAAGGAGCATCACCTTGGATAAAACCACCACGCGCGCGGAATGCCAATACATTCTTAGCACCTAGTTTTTTATACATACGTGCTTCAGCTGTGAATTTGTAGAAGTCGAAGTCACCGCCTAAGCCATGACCAGCCCATTGTGCTGTATAAGAAATACGACGACCACGTGTAGGTTCATAAATATTATCACGGGAATCGTATACCTTTTGCCATGTAATGGAATTGATACGGCCAAAGTTTTTATCTACATATTTATCATTTGCAAAGTTGTAGGAACCATTATTCCAATTTTTACCTTTGCCCGCATTTTTATCATAACGGAAGCCGGAGCTGTCATCATCATCCCATTTATAAGAATCTTTACGGGATTCAAGAGTTAAGTAATCACGAGTATATTCCCCTGTTTGACGACCGAAGGAAATATTGAAACCACGAGATTTCTTGTTATATTCAGCTACTTCATTACCATCTTCGTTGTAATCAGTGTATTCATCTTCACGGTTGAAGAAGGAGAAGCCCAAGGATGTACCTTTGCTATCAATCCAAGGTTTCAAGTAAGAGATTTGGTAGTTTTTATATTTTTTCTTACCACCGATTTCCCAGTGAACTTTGAATTTATCACCAGTACCGCGGAAGTTATCTTCACCAAATTCAATGATACCCATCAAACCATCAGACTTGGAGTAACCAGCACCTAATGTAATAGTACCTGTTTTATGTTCCAAAACATCGATTTCAATGATTACATTGTTAGGATCTTGATCGCCAGGCAACATGCGAACATTTACATCATCAAAGAAGCCTAGGTTGTATACGCGTTCTACAGAACGGCGTACCAAGAATTTATTGAAAGGTTTACCTTTCTTTTGAACGAATTCGCGAGTAATAACTTTATCGCGAGTTTTCTTGTTACCAGCAGGAATGATATCTTCAACAATACCTTCTACGATATGAACATGAAGCACGCCTTGGTCATCTACGCGAATACCATCAACATGTGCCAACATATAGCCGTCGCGAGCGTATGCTGCGTTGATACCTTGAACCTTTTGGCCTACGTATACAGAGTTAAGAACTTGACCTGGTTGAAGGTCCATGAATTTAGTCAATACTTCAGAAGTATAAACTGTATTACCTTCGAAAGCTACACCAGTAGTAATTGGATTTACTGTAACAGCAAAGTCCAATTTAACGCCTTCAGGTACTGTTGTAAATACAGGGTTTACTTCAGAGAAGTAACCAGTATTACCAAGGTTAGTTACGTCTTTAAATACACCATCAACAGATACAGCATCGCCGATTTTTTCTGTCAAGATAGGCAATAATTGTGCTTGTTGTTCAGCTGTTACACCAGAAATAGATAAACCAGTAATCAATTTACCTACATATGGATTAATAGACTCAGCATTAGCAGATGTAACATATTGAGCTTCTACAGTTGTAACAGCTTGAGTTTGGCCATTTTCAGCAGCCTTATCGAGGTCAGTACCACCAGTAGTTTTAGACACCATTTTTACTTGTTTGTCATCTGTTTTCAAAGCAGCATTATTAACTGTAACAGTTCCGTCAGAACCTCTAACTACAGTACCATCGCTAGATACAGTTGTATCACCACGAGCTGCTAAGATAGCTGCATCAGTTTCATCTTGTGTTGTTGCAGGTGTAGCTGCATCAGCATTGTAAACAGCTTGAGTAGTAGTAGCATCATTAGTAGTTGCTGCACTAGTTGTTGTTGTGTTATTTAAATCTGGAGTATAGCCAGCTTGTACCTCTGCAGCAAATACACTGCCTGTCCCCATGACAGCAGTCAACACGGATGCTGCAAGCATACTTTTATAGGCTTTTGGTTTAAACATAAATTCCTCCTAGAACTCATCCCCATAAAAAGTTTACATCTTGTTTTATAAAGACTAATAAATCTTTATTATTATAGCATAAAATACTGGGAATGAGTACTATATTAATCAAATTTTATGAAATTAATATGACTAGAATGTGCATACCCATGGGATTTGCACACTCTAGCCATAAACTTAGAAGCTTCTTGTCCAACGACCACCTAAATAATTGTTTCCTTGCGATGTACGCCATGCAGTGAACTTGAGGTTTCGTTTTACAGAATACTCAACACCATATTTATTTTGTTTATTATTGATACCTTGAGAATAAGTAAGCATTACCTTTGGCACAATATACTTGCCAATTTCAATGTTGTAATTACCTGCTGTTGCCCTATTAGTTGGTTCATCAGGATCAATGGAACCTGTCGTAATATTAATCCGATCTAAACCTAATGTATTTTGCAATGCATCTTGCACATAGCCAAAGGCAAACATTTGTAAACCTGCTGTAGCAACAGCATTCACATCATCATTTGTCAATGTACTACTATTTGAATCTGCACCACGACCAAAGGTTAACATGGAAATAATTTGCTTTCTAGACAAACTAGGATTAGACGACAAAGTAAGATCCATATGGTCTACAGTCCCTTTTACACCAAGCATAATATTGTAGTTGCTTACATTCGTTTCAGCCTCTAATTGTAAGTTTGGTAAATAGGAACCACCTACAAAGTGTGCATTCCCCTTCGTAATATTAAATACATGACTTAAGTATTTGAACGTACCAGATTTAACATCGAACTGGCCACTAGCAGTTGGGTTTTGTAATGTGCCACCGAAATGAACATCACCACCGATAAACATGTTATATAGAGTTCGATCATATAAGCGTACGCCCTTGCCAGCATGAATATTAACATCTACACCCATGTTGGTGCTACTTTCACTAGACTGCAAGGAAAGAGGAATCTTAAATTGGATGTTTTCTAGGTCCAAATTACCTATCAAGGTAGGTAATCCATCACGTTCCGCAATGTAAAGTTCACCATTTAATGGGCCTCTCACATATTCGCTACGAACATCGAGTCCATCAAGTTGAACGGCAGCCTTATAGTTGGTAAGCTCATGACCAGACCAATTTACCTTAGCAGCTAAACCAGCACTACCTTTCCCCATATTGATACGAGATTGGAAATCCCCTTGTTGTCCAGAGAAGATTAAATCTCCGTCAATACCAGTAATTTCATTATCTACATTGGCCAATTTCATAGTACCATTACGTACAGATACTGTGCCGTATGCCTCAGGTTGGTCTATAGTCCCTGTAAGCCTAATTGCACCCTTTAACGGCCCCGTTGCATCTTTAACACTAGTAGTAACAAGAGGAATAACAGCCATATCTGCTTCGTTAAAGTCAATTGTTACATCCATAGATTTAGCATCACTAGCTTCTAAATAACCAGATGTATAAAGAGCCGCCAATGGAATTTTACCATAAATACTGAGCTTATAGCCTCCTTTAGCGCCTTGAATACGTTGGATTTGAATGACATGATCTTGCATTGTAGCCAACGCAAAGCCTTCATCAATACCAATTCCATTGAACGAACCGGACTCTACTGCACCAGATAATTCCACCTTAGGATTTTTAGTTTCTCCAGTAACATTCACAACACCTGTTACCCAGCCTGTTGCTTGAATATCCTTACCTACAAGTGGTAAGAATGGCACTATGTCGACATCCTTTAAGGCTACTTGTAAATCAGCTTGCCCATCGAGATCCAAAGTACCACCCATAGCAATGAGGCCCTCACCAACAGGTAGTTTTAAAGTGGTAATTTTAAACTTACGATTAGCTAGGCTAGCATCAATTGTTGCATCCCCTACTACCTTATCATCAATGCTAACATCGTTAATTTTACCATTTACAATAACACTTGGATTGTCCTTCGTACCTCCAATTTCAACAGAGCCATTTAATTGACCATCGAGGTGCTCATCAGCTCGATCTAATAAAGCCAATAAGTTCTTTACACTACCATTGGTAACATCTAAAACACCAAATAACTGTTTACTATCATCGAGCTTCATGCCACCTTTGGCAACATAACGACCACCATTTGATTCAGCAAACGAAAAATCTTGTACATTTACGACGGATTTATCTGCATACACGTGGCCATGAATATCAGTCAATAATTGCCCATTTATAGATAAAGCATCAGATAAAATGTAACCATTAAACTGAGGGTTATCCATAGAACCTGTTATAGTACCACGGCCTGCTAGTAAACCATCCACCTTATAGTCGGTATTGATGAGCAATCTCCCCATATCGATTTTCTTACCTTCAAAATCAATATTAATAGCCTCTTTTGATACAGTACCGCCACCGGTAATAGTCGCACCATAACCTTCAATATCAAAGCGATAAAATTCTAATCTTTCATTTTTATAGTTATACTTTGCAAAAGCGTTAGTTATAAGTTTGCCATATGCAGACCCATCCCATAAATGAGCTCGGCCTTCTACAATAGGATTGGCTACAGTCCCAGTTATATGGTTATCAGTTTCAAACCATCCTGTAATAGGAATATCGGTTACAGGACGAATTAGATTTTCAATACGTACAGCACGAGCTTTAGCATTTAAATCTAGGGCGTCAGTATTGATATTATACCAACCGGTAATATCATAGCCACCACTACCGTCACCAATATGACCATTTGTAATTGTTAGAACATGATTGTCTAAAGTAATATCACTATGAATATCATTAAAATGAGCACCCTTATAGAGAACCTCTTGCCCCCATACAGTACCAGTCACATTAGGATTATCTAAGGCGCCTTTTACATTAATAGATGTGCTAACAGTACCAGCAACATCGTCACCTATGATTGAACTAAGTGATGTTAACGGTAACGCATTACCAGAAATTGTGGCATCCACTTGACCATTTTGAATAGAACCATATCCACTAAAGGATCCAGTTCCCATATTTCCAACCATAGTTATATTGGTAAGATTGTCACTATGGGTTAGATCCGCTTTTACAGAATCTAACACTATACCACGGACCCCAATCTGATGGCCCTGAACAGCGCCTACAAGATCTGTAACTTGATTATTCTTACCCAAAACGTGGATTTCTCCATCAATAGTTCCCGTAATAGGCATCGTCAAATCTTGTGTAAAAGCATCTAACGATAAGGCATGAACATCAGCAATAGCGTCAAAATCACCTGTATCTACGACGTATTGACCTTTAACTTTAGCATTACCAGCGCCAATAGACAATTGAGCATCATCGATACGAACTAATCCATTATCGTATACTACATTTCCCTGTACGCGATCCACATGGTACCCTTTATAAGAAATACCATCACTGCCTATGGTTGCATCCACCCGCGGCGCTACAGTAGTGCCTCCAATATGAGCACGACCACCGACAATACCAGTAACCCCCACATCTGTAATGGCTTCTAGATTTACCTTATCTGCTACAACATTAAGATTAAGATATTCTTCGTCTTTCCCCAAGGTAACGAGACCATTAAGCTTAGCTGCTTGATCATTGATACGCCAAGAGCTGTGGCTAATAACAATTTGGTCATGATTGAGCATAATACGACCTTCACCATCAGTAATGGTATACATCGTATTGCCCCGCTTATAAGTGCCTGTTAAACCTTTAAAGCCTACATTGCCACTCATAATATATTGTCCATCTTCACTTTTAACATTGAGATGTAAATCTTGTAATTTCCCCTTCGTAACAACAAGATCTTTGCGCAACGGAATAAAGCTCATAATACCAGCAGTATCAATTTCATCGGCTTGTACAAAGACATCGAAATTAGATACATCGTCCATATCTATTTTGCCATTTACAAGGACAGATGAACCATCTACATCAGCTGTAAATGCCCCTTTGGACATACCACTCATATTAAGAGCAACGGTGCCATCAAGGTTTTCAACATTGCGTTTAACGCCATCTTTAGTGCGCAGCGCTACATGGCCATTATTAATGGTAATATCACCATCAAAACCACCCGATTTATTCGGATCAGATGGTTTTACTAATTTTTCTATACTCCAAGATCCATCGTTCAATTGCCATATATGAAGATCAGGTGCCTCTACAGTAACAGTCGATATAGCTGTTGCCCCTGATGTATTACCCCCAATTATACTTGGTAATGCAGATAGTTTAACCCCAACGGCTACATCTTGTGCCGTCCCTACTAAGTGACCATCCCGATCTTTAATCACCACATCTGATAAAACTACATCACCATTCCAATTGATACGAAGAGAATCATAGTCCACAGATCCGTTTATGGCATTATTTACTTGTTCTTTAACCATAGGTGCTACATAGGTCTGAGCTATAGGGTTTATACTAGCACCAACTGCAGATAAGCCTAAAATTGCAGCCCCTATGAGACACCACTTTTTACGGGTCATAATGATCTCCCATACACATTATGAATAATATAAATATATATACTAATCTTACCACACACAAAGTAATAACTATAGTATTTTAAGGGTAAATTTTATAAAACTAATATATTTTTTTACTAATCATTTTCTGCAATAACTACAGATAAAATTATTTTAAACATTACCATAACATAAAAATGAAAATATACAATGAATTTACGCTTTATAAATCTATAACAAAAAAAGACGACCGAAGTCGTCTTTTTTAGTATTCTATTATTGATTGCCACCAAGTTGTGCTAATTGTTCAGCTGCACCACTGTTTGCAATAATTTCTGCACCTTGTCCAACTGGAGTATTCAATGGAACACCTGTCAATTGTTCAAGAGCTGCAATGCTAATATTGTAATTATAAAGAGCTTGTACATAGTTATTACGAGCATCTGTTAATTTAGTTTCCGCATCGAGTACATCAAGGTTTGTACCAACCCCTGCGCGATAGCGAAGTGTAGCAATACGGAAGCTTTCTTGACCTTGAGCAACTGCAGTTTGAGTGCTTTGGATTGTTTGCTCTGCAGAACGTAAATTCAAGTATGCTTTTTGCACTGCTAATAATACAGCATCAACAGTAGCTAAATTAGCCTCTTTTGCTTGTTCAAGTTGTGCATTTGCTTTTTTAATAGCATTTTGTGTAGCACCGCCATCCCAGAGACTCCAAGATGCAATAGCACCTACACTCCAGGATTTTGTACTTGTGCCGAAGTAACCATCTGGATCGGCATAACCACGACCTGCTTTTACCGCTACCGTTGGTAAGTAGCCAGATTTAGCGGATTTTACAGCCTCTTCTGCAGATTTTACATCAAGCGCAGATTTTACAAGGGCAGAACGGTGAAGCAACGCATATGCTTTAGCTTGTTCCAATGTCACATTGTAAGGTTTATATTGTAAGTCATGTTCTGCTGTGTTGATAGCTGTTTGTACAGGATATGCAATGACTTGATTCAAGCTAGCCTCTGCTAAATTAGCAGAATTTTGCGCTTTCACAAGATTTGTTTCAGAATCAGCAAGATTTGTTTTAGCAGCCAATACATCAGAACTTGCTACCAAGCCAACATTATATTGAGCTTGCACATTTGTTACATGACCTTGGTAATCTTTAACAGCTTGTTGAGCCACATCAACAAGATTACGGTTCATGATCAATGTATAGTAGCCACTAATAGCATCATATTTCGCTTGTTGCAAGGCTTCTTCATAGCTAGCGCCAGTACCTTCACGGGTATAACGTGCAGCATCAATGCTTGCATCAAGTTGAGGATTAAATACAGGAGCACTGATGGAGAAGTCATGGCTACCACGCTTGCTGCGTCCAGTATCGCCACCTGTTTTTTGAGCAGACCACTCATATTTAACACTAGGGTTCTTGCCTGCTGCTACTTGGCTCACTGCAGATTTAGCAGCTTCATAGCCCCATTTAGTTTGTTTTGCAGTGCGGTTATTCGCCAACGCCAACTCTATGGTACGAGACTCATCGAGGTCCAATTTGCTCTCATATGTTTTGCTATCTTGAACAGATTTTTCAGCTAATTGCTTTTGTGTTAATTGAATCGCTTCTTTTTGATATTTGCTTAATTGGTCTCCATTATTAACGGAAGTTGTAACTACATCAGCAGCCATTGCACCTGTAGTAGCTAAGGAGAGCATTACACCTAAGGATAAAACCTTTTTATTCATAATATGTACCTCCATACTCACCTAAAGTGAATGTATTAGTCTTTAAAATACTTGTTTGATACCAAAGTAGGTACCACCATTCGTGGAACCGAACGGTCTGGTCATTTGAATAACCCCATAAGTATCTTTATGTAAACGTATATCACTACGAATACGATATTTGCGATTGTTAAGGTCATATACCGCTGCGGATAATGAAACTGGACCACGTAAATTATAGTCAACGCCAAGTCCTAATTCACTTTCAAAAATACCGCCCCGTACTAGCCATTTAGAGCTAATGAATCGACCTGCATTTAAATCGAATTTAGTGCCATCGCCGATATTGGAAAGGCCAAGCTCAGCCATACCTTTATCATTATAAGCACGAACACGACCATTGATGCGGAATTCATCATCTGTTGTGTTATATAACAAATCTACAGAAGGCTCAACTTTAGTAGATGACTTTTTTTCAACATTATTTCCATCTACTACATTTCCACTTGCATCAGTTTGATATGCTTTACCACCCATCAATTTGTTGATGCGAGCTGAAATCTGTGCCGTATTATGTAATGTTTCCTTAATATTTTCCTGTGCTTTAGGATCAGTTACAGTAGACTCCATAGAACGAGCCATATTATCTACACGATCCGTAGTTTGTTTTAAGTTAGTCAAAATAGCACGCATATCATTGCCTGCATTACCATCTGCATTAAATTGTTGAGCAGCTTGATTTAGCTGTGCCGTTACATCAGCCATATTTTGTGTAATCGCTACAGCATTATCAGCCATCGTCGCAGTAGATTGCAAGGAATGTTTAAGTGCATTTTGCGTTGCTGGATCACCAATAATATTATTGATAGATTGCAACATTTTTTCGGTGCCATCCATTAACTTTTGAGCACTTTGCATCGCTTTATCCATAGCGTCTGCACCTTCGCCCTTAACAGAGTCACCATCTTGTAAAAACACCTTAGATTGACCTGGTGAAATTTGAATAAATTTATCACCTAAAAAACCATCTGATCCCAATGTGAACGTAGAATCACTTGGAATTTGTGTTTTTTCATCAAGCTTCATTTTTACTACAACACCATGCGGAGTAATCTCGATATCAGAGACATTACCGATGGCCACACCTGAATATTTAACTTGATTGCCATTTTTTAGGCCATTAACTTGAGCAAAATCGCCAGTAATCGTCATTTGTGGCTTAGCCCATATATCAATGCGACCTACAAAAAGTATTCCCGCAATAAATAGAGCTATACCTATTATTGTGAAAGCCCCTACCTTGGCCTCCGTCGTCCACTTCATTACACATCTCCCATCGCAGATACATTAATTGGTTCTGCTTCACCATGAATAAACTGTTGTACCTTTTTATTTGTAGAATTCTTAAAGTCTATTGTATCAGAAATTTCCACAAATTTCCCCTTATCAAGTAAAGCTATGCGATTTGCCACGTAAAACGCGGATTGCATATCATGTGTTACTACAATAGAAGTACAACCAAGCCGTTGTTGCATCCCCTTAATTAGCATACTAATCGTACCAGATGTAATAGGATCCAAGCCGGATGAAGGTTCATCATAGAGGATTAAGCTTGGGTCTAGCGCTATGGCGCGAGCTAAGCTAACGCGCTTTTTCATACCGCCTGACAATTCGTTAGGCATATAGGATTCATACCCTTTCAAACCGACCCAATCTAGTCGCTCTGCTACAATGCGTCGTATCTCATCGTCGCCTAAGTCCGTATGTTGACGTAAGCCAAAGGCCACGTTTTCGCCTACCGACATAGAATCAAACAGAGCAGAGTATTGGAATACCATCCCCATTTTTCTTCGTACTGTATTAAATTCATCTTCAGATAATGTTGTAATATCTGTGCCATCTACAATAATCTGTCCCGATGTAGGGCGCTGCAAGCCAATTAATAATCGAAGCAATGTACTTTTACCACTGCCACTACCACCTAATATAACCAACGTCTCCCCATCATTGATAGTAAGATTAATGGAGTCTAAAATCACACGTGACTCATAGGCAACTACAACATCGCGTAGTTCTATCATAAATCCCTCTAGCGTATCTACTAATATAACAAGGTAGATAAAAAGTAATTTAATACAAATACTAAAATAATACTAGTTACTACAGAACTAGTTGTGGAAAAGCCTACGGCTTCTGCGCCCATTTTAGTTTCCATCCCCTTATAGGAGCCTACCAATGCAATAACAGCACCAAACACACTGGACTTAACTAAGCCTAATGTGAAGTCTGAAATAGTAGAAAACATTTGAATAGAATCTAAATAGGTACTTGGCGCTAAACCCTTAATTGCAGTAGCCACAAAGTAACCACCTGCAATGCCAATTACTACACCATAAAACGCCAATATAGGCACCATAATCATACATGCTACTACACGAGGTACCACAAGATAACCAATAGGATCGACAGCCATAACACGAAGCGCATCGATTTGTTCGGTTACCTTCATTGTACCAATTTCAGCCGTGATGGCAGCGCCAACACGGCCAGCTAGTACTACCCCTACTAAGATGGGACCTAATTCACGTCCCATAGCAACAGCCATAAGACCACCTACAGTGCTTTGTGCACCATATGTAATCAATACATCTGTAATCTGTAAGGTCATAACTGCACCAGCAAAGAGTAACGTTAAACTGATAATCGGCAACGAATCTACGCCTAAGTGAGCCATCTGCTGAAACACATGCCACAGATTAATCATTTTCAGTTGTCTAATTGTGTGCCACACCAATAATGTAGCACTCCCCATCTGTGATAGGCCGTTCATTACAGCTCGTCCTATCGATTCTAGCCAATTCAACAGTTTAGCCCTTTCCCCTTACATTTTCAGCTTATTCAGCTGCATTAGTATCATTTACTTTAGATTCATCCTTTTTATCAGGTGTTTTTTGGTCTTGTTTATCAGATTTTTTCACATCTTGTTTATCAGACTTTTTCACATCTTTTTTACTGGATTTATCCTTTTTGGATTGGTCTTCCAATTCTAATTTATGTTCCATCTTGCTTTGATTTTTAACTTCTTTTACGCGTTTAGCTAATGCTTTATCGCGATCGGCTGGTTTCATAACATGAATTGTAAATTGACCATCACCTTGAACGATGTATTCCGTATCAATAGCAGTTTTTTCTATTTGATTATCATCGTCCTTACTAGAACTCAAATCTTCTTGACCTGTTTTTTTCTTTACATCCCCTGGCATAGGTTTTGATTCCACATCTTTAAGTTTAGCTTTTTTAACAGATTGGGAACCATCTTCATCAACAAGACTAATGCCATCTTCTAAAAACTCTACAACGATTTGATTATTTGTATCAGTCTTTTGAATTTCATCATAAAGTTCATTAAAATCTTTATGAACTTTTAAGCGACGTAAAATTTCATCAGTTAAATTATATTTTTGCTTTTCTAATACATAAGGTAATGGGATTTCACCGCCCCCACGCACCTCTAAGGTATACTTGCCAACAGCTTGATCCTCAGGAACCTTAAAGAAGATTTGTTTAACGACCTTCTCACCGCGGAACGGCTCCAACGTTACATCTACAACGATTGTATCACCAGGGGAAACAATGGTTGAAGATGCAGAGGCATCAACAAGCTTAGCTGTTTTCTTATCTTGTGTCACCTCAGTTTCTACAGAGATGTCAGAAATTTCATAATTAATGAATCGGTTATTCATAAGAACGTCGATAACATTATAGAACTCATCAACAGCCTTCTCAGAGATAGAGTCAGAGCTATAGAACATATTAGTTCGCGTCAACGGTTTATGCTCTTTACCTCTTGGTGTGATTGTATAAGAAATGGTAGCCGTACCAGCGCCACTACGATCCAACGTTTTATTCAACATGTTATATAGAGATGTAGCCGCTAAAGTCGGTGTCATCTCACTATCTTCAATAACCTTAACAGAGCTAGTTTTATCACGCCCCATATCAAGGTCTTTCAAATGGAATCGCATAGGGATCCCTGGAGAAATCACACCAGAAACACCTGCAATACCAGCACCTCTATCTTCAGTTACAGAGCCAACTTCCTTGCCCATAGAGCCCAATTTGAAAGCAGCATCATAACTTTTAACTACTGTAAAGATGCTTGCATTATGCATGAAGTAGTTTGAGGAGCCATGTTTTAAGAATGGATGACCAAAGGCAACAATCTTTTCCCCATCTACATAGGTAACAGTACCAATGGCCCCCAGTTTTAGGTCACCATCAACTAGTAATGCTGCTACAGAACCACCGGCTTCTAAAGGTTTAGCAATTTCATCACCACTAGCACTAGCCGTATCATATGTTTCATATTTATATTGTGGCAACTTGGATTTGAAGTAATCCATGGATGCTGCATCAAAGCCATAAGCCATAAGTGGCGTGCCAAGAGGGATCAATTGTTTATCATCCCATGGTTTGGATAAGTTCTTCTCATATGGAATATTCCATAATTTCACCATATCCTCGATAGGGGTAATCATCCCAATCGTACCATCTGCAAAGCCCCAGCCATAAGCAACAGCACCAACGAGCTTACCATTTATATATACAGGACTACCACTCATGCCATGAGCGATGCCGCCTGTTTTTTCCATAACAGGACCAGAGAACTTCGCTAAAATAAGATGACCAGATGGTCCCTTATCCTTCATGACACCAAGTACCTTTACATCAAAGGTAGAAATGGTATCTCCTACAATTACAGTTTTTGCAATGCCTTCCATACCTGTAGTTACATCATTGACAGGCATGAAATCAACAGCCTGTGCAGCTGTAAGTGAAGTACAGAAGAAAAGCGCCAGTATCGCTTTTCTATACCGACGCCAAGAATGAGAAAACTTCATTCCTTCTCTCCTTTATTTACTTTCTACTGTGACAACGATTTGATCACGAGAAACGTCTGAGCCCACTGTAACATTAACCGCCGTTACAGTACCAGTTACAGTAGATTTAGCAGCAGCCATAGGGCCAGCCAATGTCTCTACAGTTACCAATGTTTGACCTTCTGTTACAGCAGAGCCAACAGAAACTGTAGAAGCAACTTTACCTGTTAATACACTTTGGTATGATACAGGGGCCGCCATTACAGAGCTAACACTTAAAATGCCTAAAGCAGCTAATGCCAACACTACTCTTTTCATAACGATCCCTCCTTTTACAAAATTAGTTATGTATTTATAGTATACTAAATTATTACTAATATTTCAAACAAAATTGTATGCAACGAATTCATTTTATAATTACAATATCCTCATAGGTCGTAGGATTTGAAGTCGCTTTATGAACGTATGTATCATTGACTACTAAATCAACACTACCTTGATTCGATAATTCAGCACCATCCACGACGCCTAGTTTGGATAATAGTTGAGCCCCTTCTTGTTGTGTAACCCCTACGGATTGAAGCCCAGCTTTATCAACAGTAAGAACCACCAAATTATGATCTTTAGTAGTTCCTATAAAACTACGAGCTTTATTATTGGTCCTATCAGCACCTACATAGTTACCATTTTTCAAAACCATAGTACCTGCTTGTAAAGATGCTCCACCAGTGGTATTCACTTGTGCCAACTCCGGTCTATTTTGAATCGTAATCGGTGTGCCCACCTTTAATTTACGTAGTGCATCCCGCGATTCTCCGTGGCCAGATAATACGTATTGGTTTTCTCCAATTTTAGAATTCCCTTTTTGACCACTAACTACCTTGCCATTAGCTACAGTCACTTCGTATCCGAAGTCATTAGTCTTTGTAGATACCCCATACGCTGATGTATATAGAGTCAAAGCATTTTCTTTACGACTTGTATTAACAGAGGTAATCAGGAATGTATCCTTCTGTGTTTTAGCCTGTAGTAAAGGTCTTTTTTCCTCAATAAAATATCCACGATTTGGTGTATATCGCAAGGTACCACGGTTAGAAATACGCTCTAAATCGATAGTTCCATCACTTGCAACCGAATAAGGGCGATCAAAACTACCACCTTTTACCTTTGCGCCAATTATGGCAGTATGCGATTGAACTACAGATGATAAGGGTTTACCTTCCGAAACATGAGCGACCACCATAGGTGAATCATTGTCCACAGATAATGCAAAGGCCTGGATTTTGCCTTCTGATACAGTGTTATTAATCTTGCTATACGTAACAGATTTATTTACATCCTTTGTTGTTTGTTGAGCATAGCTAGAAAACAAATCAACTACAATACGCGATGGCTTCTCCAATGTAAATTCATGATGTTGTACATCCTTGTTAGCCGTCAATGTTACTTGCAAAGATCCATTAACAGGTTGTAAGCCAATGCCTTTCAAAACACCTGTTTTTGTATTATTTTGCGCTATAGGACCCGTCAATCCATTTGTAGTACCACCAAGGTTAAGTGTAAGGGCATGTGTGGACTCATTATAAGATTTGGTCCAAGATACAGGCATTTCAGATACATCTAATACGATTCGACTTGTACCTTCGTGATTAGATACACGTACGCCTGTTAAATTCCCAGCTTCAGCATAAGGTATTGTACTGCCTAGAAAGCCTAACACAGCAAAAGTCGTATATAAATATCGTTTCATTTACAATTCCTCTATAGTGATAACCCATATTAATAGGTTTATATTCATACATCAATTTTATACAATATACTTTTACTATAGTATACATCATAAAGATGAAAATTACAAAAAGAGAGCACTAAAAAACGAAGTTACTATCTATAGTTAATCCACTCATCAATGGTCTCTCTATAAATAGTAACTTCGTCAATTTACATAGTATTTCAACACAATATTTTATTGTAATTCATCCAATGTATCACGCAATTGTGACATTTCATCAAGAGCTTTAGCAACCCCTTTGATAACAGCATATCGTGGAGACTCTACCAAATACGATGCAATACCTACGGAACGTGTAATAACACGATCTAAGCCATCGATGAGAGCACCACCACCAGTAAGAATGATACCGTGATCATTAATAGCCGCCACAAGTTCTGGTGGCGTTTTTTCTAAAATAGACTTAATTCCTTCTAAAATATTCATCACTTGCGCCTCTAAGGCACGTTGAATCTCTAAGGAATTAACAGCAACCCTCTTAGGTAATCCAGAGCTTGCATCACGCCCTCTAACCTCTATAGTTCGCTCCTTAGCGCGCCGATCCACAGTACCGACAGAAATCTTAATCTTTTCTGCTGTTAAAGGTCCAATAACAAGTCTCTTCTTACGGCGGATATATCGGATAATAGATTCATTGAAGGAATCTCCCCCAATGCGAAGAGATTCACTCACCACAACGCCCGTATCACAAAGAACTGCGATATCCGTAGTACCGCCACCAACATCGACAACCATGGCCCCAACTTGGTCTGCATCATTGAGCCCTGTCCCCATAGCTGCCGCCAATGGTTCCTCTATAAGGACAGTTTTCTTAGCACCAGTTCTAAGCAATGCTTCTAAAATGGCACGTTTTTCAACAGGTGTAATCCCAGATGGTACACATACGATAATACGCGTTTTCATCAATCTAGAAGCAGGCACGACTGAACGAATAAAATACTTTAACATAAATTCGGTCATATCATAATCCGCGATAACGCCTGCTTGAACAGGGCGAATAACGGATATGCCTTTAGGTGTACGTCCTATCATAGTACGTGCAGCTTCGCCTAAGGCGAGAATATCCCCTGTTTTGTCATCTTTCGCAATATAAGCTGGCTCATCTAAGACTAAGCCCTTACCTTTAGCGAAAATAAGAATATTCGCAGTCCCTAAGTCGATACCTAGGTCAAAGTTTAATGAACGATTTAATCGTCCCATTAAATCGCCCACCTGTTCCGGACGAACTAGGCGCTTCAAGGTCATAGCTGGTGTAGTTTTTGCAATAGCTACAGTCTCACGGTTACGACGTTCAACACGGCGCATCTTCGTCACTTTAACCATGGCCTCCCGCATATTAGAAGCTAAGTGATTCGCTTGTTTAGCTACACCTTCTGAAAGTTTCGTAGACTTACGCTTTGTTCTACGCAAAGGCTTACGAGTCGTGCTCGCCTTAGAGTTTTCAACCTTTGCAGCACCTAGGTTTTGTTGCTCGTTGTATAAAGCCGGCCCTTTTGAGCGCCGGCTTCGTTTCTTTTTATTCTGTTTTGGCTCTGTAC